>DASXRB010001021.1:0-6893 GCA_036506875.1 Kribbellaceae bacterium
AATCGCCGTCAGGCGACGCCGATAGGCGCGCTTGACCGGTGAGAAGCGACCCCGCACAATTTCCCGCGCGGCGCCCCACCCAACCCAACAAAGACCACGAGCCCGGGCCAATAAGCGCCGTGCACCTGTCCGGACAGTAACGATCTGCGGCTGCCGGGTTAAGTAGAAGACGTGCGACGGACTTATGGCCCGCCCGTGGCGGCGATCGCGATCGTTGCCGCCTTGCTGGGCGTAGCTGGCTGTGCCGGCTCCGGTGAGGCCGCATCCGTTCCAGGCTCCGGCTCAGGCTCCGGTTCAAGCAAGGGCGAAAGGCACTATACCGTCGGGTTCTCCAACCCGACGGGCCGCACATCGCACAACGGGTGGACGCGATCATCGTGCTCCCGTTGTCCCAGAACTCGCTCACTCCCGCGCTCAACCGCGCCCGGAGTCAGGGTATCAAGGTGATCGGCTTCAACGCGATCCTGGAACCGTCGACCGGTGACAAAGCTTCTGCGCTCGATGTCCGCGTCGCGCGGTGGTAACGGGTGAGGATGGCGGACACCACCGCCGAGTGGGTGCCCAAGGGGTCCGCGACGACGTCAGCGCCACAGTTGGCGAGCGCATTCTGGAATGCCCCCGGGGCGAGCAACCAGGACGCCACCGCGACCCGGTGCGCGCCGGCCGCCCGCAGTGACATCACGAGATCACGTACCCGCGGCTGCCCCGTCGCCACGTATCCGACGTGCACCGGCGCGCACAGCCGCCGAGCGAACGACCTGGCCGCCGCCGCGACGTCATTCATCGCGCGCGGATCGGAAGACCCTGCGGCGGCGAACACCACCGCATCCCCACGCTGCCACCCGGCGGTCGCCAGCCGGTCGGCGGCGGCGGTTACCAGCGCCCGGTCCGGGCCAAGCGGGGCGGCCAGCGCCACGTCGTCGCGGCCCGATGAGGCCACCTGGGCCGGCACGTCCACCGCCACGTGGTAGCCGGCGGCCAGGAACGCCGGCACGAGCACCACCGGTCCCGGCGTGGCTGCCTGCATGGCACTGAGAAAATCGGCCACCGTCGGCCTGCGTACGTCGGCGAAGCACAAGCCGACCCGCAGACCACCCGCAGCCCGGCGCACCCGCGCGGTCAGCGCCTCAGCAATCGCCGTCCCGGCGGCGTTGCGGGTGCCGTGCAGCACGAGACCCAGCGCCGGGCGGGTCATCTCCGCACTTCGTCCGACAGGCAGCCATGGGTGTCCGGCGGATCGGTGATCGCCCGCTCCGAGTCCAGAGCCAGCCGGTAGCCCCGCTTGACCACGGTCTGCACCAGCCGGGGCGACCCCAACGCAGACCGTAGCCGCGCCATCGCGGTCTCCACGGCGTGCTCGTCCGCGCCGCCGCCCGGCAACGCCCGCAGCAGCTCCGCCCGAGACACCACCCGGCCCGGCCGCCGAGCCAGCGTCCGCAGCAGCGACACCCCGGCCGGCGGAAGCGGGCGCAGCGCGCCGTCCACCACGGCAGCGTGCCCTCGCAGCTCCAGCTCGTGACCGGCCACCGGCAACGTGCGGGCCCGTGCCGGCAGCTCCGCGCACAGCGTGCGCACCATCGCGCCCAACCGCGCCCGCTGCGGCTGCACGGTCGGCACGTCGTTGTTCGCCAGCGGGCCGGCGGTCACCGGGCCGACGCAGCACGCCAGCACGTCTCGGCGCACGACCTCCAACAGGGCGTCGAAAGTTCCGGCGGTCCTCGCCCGCGCCAGCAAACTGGCCACCGCCGGCGCGCTGGTGAACGTCACGGCGTCCACCTGACGGTCCATGATCGCGTCCAGCAGCCGGTCGAGGGGCGCGAGGTCGGCCGGCGGCGACCAGCGGTACACCGGCACCTCGACGACATCCGCGCCGGCGCAGCGCAGCGCCTCGACGAAGTCCGGCAGCGGCTCCCCGTGCAGCTGCACGGCGACCCGCCGACCCTCCACGCCCTGCGCCAGCAGGTACTCCAGCACCTCGGATGACGACTCCGACGGCGGCGACCACGCGTCGGTCAACCCGGCGGCGCGGATCGCGCCACGCGCCTTTGGCCCGCGGGCGAGCATGATGGCGCGGCGCATCGCGGTGAGCAGCTCGTCGCCGAGCCCCCACCCGTCGGCAGCCTCCACCCAGCCGCGGAACCCGATGCCCGTGGTCGCGACGACCACGTCCGCCGGCCGCGTGACCAACGCGCGGGTGGCCGCCATCAGCTCGGTGTCGTCGGCCAGCGGCACGATCCGGATGGCGGGCGCGTGCATCACCACGGCACCGCGCCGCTCCAGCAGTGCGGTGAGCTCGTCCGCGCGGCGGGCGGCGGTGACGCCGACGGTGTACCCGGCCAGCGGCGCCGCCTCGCCAGTGCCCTGCGCGGGCCGGTTGTCCAGCGGTCGGGCGTTCGTTGCCATCACGGCAGGCCTACCTCGATCTCGCCGTCGACGACCCGCACCGGATATGTGGTCAGCACCACCGCGGGATCGTCGAAGCATCGGCCGGTGGTCAGGTCGAACACCTGCTTGTACAGCGGCGAGGCGACGGTCGGCACGCCGGCGCGGTCGCCGACGATCCCCCGCGACAGCACGGCGACGCCGGTGAACGGGTCGATGTTGTGCACCGCGTACACGGCGTCGCCGGTGCCATCGAGGGTTCGGAACAGCGCGACCTGGACGTCGCCGGCCAGCAGCACGGCAACACCGCGTTCCGGCTGCAGCCGCGCGAGCGGGCCGACGCCGACCCAGCGCCGCGTGTCGAGAACAACGGTCATCGGGGCACCCCCACGGTAGGCCCTACAGTCGGTAGCGGCAGCTCGATCGGCGCGGGTGCCGGCGCCGGCACCGGCTGCCCGCGCGCGGTGACGAACTCGATCGTCGGATCCGGCTCGCCGGGCGCGTTGACGAAGCTGGTGAACCGGGCGAGCTTGTCCGGATCCTCCAGTACCCCGCGCCACTCGTCGGAGTAGTTGGCGATGTGCGCCGCCATGGCCGCCTGCAGGTCGCCGCAGATGCCCAGCTTGTCGTCGACGATCACCGCACGCAGGTGGTCGAGGCCGCCGTCCATGGCCTCGATCCATGGCGCGGTTCGCTGTAGCCGGTCCGCCGTCCGGATATAGAACATGAGGAACCGGTCGATCAGCCGGACCAGCGTCTCGGTGTCCACATCGCTGATCAGCAGGTCGGCGTGCCGCGGCCGGAAGCCACCGTTGCCGCCGACATAGAGGTTCCAGCCGTGCTCGGTGGCGATCACGCCGAAGTCCTTGCCGCGGGCCTCCGCGCACTCCCTGGCGCATCCGGACACCGCCGCCTTGATCTTGTGTGGTGCCCGGAGCCCGCGATAGCGCAGCTCCAGCGCGATTGCGAGCCCGACCGAGTCCTGTACGCCGTAGCGGCACCAGGTGGAGCCGACGCATGACTTCACTGTGCGCAGCGCCTTGCCGTAGGCGTGCCCGGACTCGAAGCCGGCGTCCACCAGCCGCCGCCAGATCGCCGGCAGCTGCTCGACGCGCGCACCGAACAGGTCGATCCGCTGCCCGCCGGTGATCTTCGAGTAGAGGTTGAAGTCGCGGGCAACCTCGCCGATCGCGATCAGCTTCGCCGGGGTGATCTCGCCGCCGGGGATCCGTGGCACCACCGAGTAGGTGCCGTTGCGCTGCATGTTGGCCAGGAAGTGGTCGTTGGTGTCCTGCAGGGTGGCCTGCTCGCCGTCCAGGATGTGTCGCTCCGCGCCGATCACCGGCCCGATCGACGCCAGGATGGACGCGACCGCCGGCTTGCAGAGGTCGCAGCCGCGGCCGGTGCCGGTCCGGGCGACCAGCTCGGAGAACGTGCGGATGCCGGTGCCGGCGACGATCTCGAACAACTCGGCGCGGCTGACCGGGAAGTGCTCACACAGCGCCTTGGACACCGCCACACCGGCGACGCCGAGCAACTGCTTGAGGGTGGGCACGCACGAGCCGCAGCCCGTGCCGGCGTTGGTGCACGCCTTGACCGCCGGCACGGTGTTGCAGCCGCCGTTCGTGATGGCGGACAGGATCGTGCCCTTGGTCACGGCGTGGCAGCTGCAGATCTGCGCGGCGTCCGGCAGCGCGCCAACGCCGACCTCGCCGCTGGCGCCGGCGGCGGCCGGGGCGATCATCGCGACCGGGTCGCCGGGCAGCGGGTGGCCGACCAGCGCGCGCAACGTCCCGTATGCCGACGCGTCGCCGACCAGTACGCCGCCGAGCAACGTCCTGGCGTCGTCGGACACCACGAGCTTGGCGTAGCTGCCGGCGACCGCGTCGTTCACCACGACCTCGAGCGCACCCTCGCTCTTGGCGTGCGCGTCGCCGAAGCTCGCCACGTCGACACCGAGCAGCTTCAGCTTGGTCGAGGTGTCCGCGCCGGGGAACTCGGCGGCGCCGCCGAGCAGCCGGTCGGCGACCACCTCGGCCATCGCGTAGCCGGGCGCGACCAGCCCGTAGCAACGCCCGCCCAGGCAGGCGACCTCCCCGATCGCGTAGATCTGCTCGTCCGCGGTGCGGCAGCCAGCGTCCACCACGACGCCGCCGCGCTCACCGATCGGCAGGCCGGCGGCGCGGGCCAACTCGTCGCGCGGCCGGATGCCGGCGGAGAACACCACAACGTCCGGGTCGAGCTCGGTGCCGTTGGTCAGCGTGGCGAGCATCCGGCCGCGGTCCCGCACTATCCGCGTGACCGACGTGCCGGTGTGCACGGTGACGTCGAGCCGCTCGACCAGCCGGCGCAGCAGCCCGCCGCCGCCCTCGTCGACCTGCATCGGCATCAGCCACGGCGCGAGCTCCACCACGTGCGGCGACATGCCGAGCAGTCGCAGCGCGTTGGCCGCTTCCAGGCCGAGCAGGCCGCCGCCGATCACAATGCCGGCGCGCCGGCCGGGCTTGCCATGGGCTGCCGCCCGCCGCGCCGCCGCGTTGATCGCGTCCAGGTCCTCCAGCGTGCGGTAGACGAAGCAGCCCTCGAGCTCACGCCCTTCGACCGGCGGCACGAACGGGTAGGAGCCGGTGGCGAGCACCAGCGCGTCGTAGCGCAGCGTGGCGCCCTTCGACGTCGTGACGGTCGCCGTGGCTCGGTCGATCGCGGTGACCCGCTCGCCGAGCCGGAGCTCGACCAGCTCGTCGGACCGGATGTCGTCGCCGACCAGGCACAGCTCCTCGGCGGACGCCCCGTCGAAGTAGGACGACAGCGACACCCGGTCGTAGGCCGGATGCGGTTCCTCGCCGACCACCACGATCCGCCAGGCGCCGCCGGTGTCACGGGAGCGCAGTGCCTCCACCAGGCGGTGCGCGACCATGCCGTGTCCCGCGATCAGGAGCGTGCTCACGCGACCTCCTCCGCGGTGCTCTCGGCAGTGCTCTCGCCAGTGCTCTCGCCAGTGGCCAGCCAGTCGGCGATGCCGGCCACCACGTCCGCGCAGCTGCCACACCCGGTGCTCGCCCTGGTCGCGCCGGTCAGCGCGGCGAGACTGCTCGCGCCGGCCCGCCAGGCGGTCACCAACGCACCCTTGGTCACGTTGTTGCACCGGCACACCACCGCCCGGGCTGGCAGGTGTTGGGGGGAGTCGGCCGGGCCGGCGCCGGACGGCAGCGCACGGCCGAGCAGCAGCGCGAGCCGGTCGGATGGCGCCGGCATGCCGGTGTCGTAGAGCTGGATGACGGTGGCCGCGGCGTCCGGCACGCCGAGCATGACCGCCCCGGTGACCTTGTCGCCGCGCAGCACGAGCTTGGCGTAGCGGCCGCGGGCGGCGTCTTCCAGCCGCAGCACCTCGGCGGTGTCCTTGCCGGAGGCGTCACGTTCGGTGTGCACCTCGCCGAGCGTGGCGAGATCGATGCCGCGCGCCTTGAGCCGAGTGACGGCGTTCGTGCCCCGATACCGCGCGGCCGGGTTGGCGCCGGTGAGCAGGTCGGCGAGCACCACGGCCTGGTCCCAGGATGGCTGCACGAGGCCGGCCACCGTCCCCGGGAACTGCGCGCAGTCGCCGATTGCGTGGATGCGGCGGTCCGAGGTGGTGAGCCGCTCGTCGACCATGATGCCCTTGTCGACGGCCAGGCCGGCGGCGAGCGCCAGCCCGGTCTCGGGGCGGACGCCGGCGGACACCACCACGGCGTCCACCGGCAGTGTGCAGCCGTCGTCCAACTCGAGGCCGTGGCCCGGCGTCCAGCGCTTGGCCAGGACGTTGAGGCGGATCTCGATGCCCAGCTCGGCGAGTGTGGCGGCGAGCACCGCGCCGCCCTGCCCGTCCAGCTGGCGCTCCATGAGGTGCTCGACCGGATGCACGACGGTGACCCGGGCGCCGCGGCCGGCGAGCCCGCGGGCGGCCTCCAGGCCCAGCAGCCCGCCGCCGAGCACGGCGACGGGCGTGCCGGCGCGGGCGATGGAAAGGATGCGGGCGCAGTCGTCCAGGTCGCGGAACGCGGCGACGCCGCCGGCCATCCGGCCGTCGGTGGCCAGCCCGTCGACCGGCGGGATCCACGGCACGCTGCCGGTGGCAAGGACCAGCTCGTCGTAGCGCAGCGTGGTGTCGTCGTCCAGCTCGACCAGCCTGCGCTCCCGGTCGATGCTGGTCGCCTGAACGCCGCGGCGAAGCACGACGTTGTGGTCCTCCGGCCACGCCGGGTGCTGCGTGGTGATCTCGTCGGGCTTGAGCTGCCCGGCGAGCACGGCGGACAGCAGCACCCGGTTGTACGCGGCATGGGTCTCCGCGCCGATCACGGTCAACGCCACCCGCTCGCCGTGCGGGTCCCGCCGGCGGACTTCCTCTGCCAGGCGCGCGCCGGCCATTCCATAGCCGATCAGCACGACGCGACGGGCCTGGTTGGTCACGCTTCGAAGCTAAGAAGGCGCCGTTACAGCGCGGGGATTTGACGTGTCGGCCGGGTTAAGTTGCT
>DASXRB010001022.1:0-9840 GCA_036506875.1 Kribbellaceae bacterium
GCTGGGCCAGCAGGGTCGCGGTGCCGGCCGCTGTCATCCCGGCCAGGTTGATCCCGAGCTGCGTCGCCGCCCCGCCGACCTGCTCCCACGCGCCGAGCGCACAGGCCAGCGCCAGCTCGCCGGCCGCCGGGACGGTGGTGACCGAGATGAACACCCCCACGAGCGCGTTGGCCCGCCCCGCCGTCTGGGAGAGCACCCCGGCGCAGCCGGCCAGCACCGCCACCACGATCGACCAGCGGTCCGGCCGCCAGATGAACCCGGTCAGCGGACGCGCCGCGGTGACATCGCCGGCGTCGACCCAGCCGACCGCCCGGGCCAGCAGCGCCGCGCCCATCGCGAGCACGATCGCCGCCACGAACCCCTGCACGAGCAGCGCCGCGGCGCGCGCGGTCAGCCGCCCCCGGCCCAGCGCGATGCCGACCGCCAGTGCCGCCACCACTCCGAACTCCGGCCCGACCACCATCGCCCCGACCACCAGGATCGACGAGTCCGTGACCACCGCGACCGACGCGATCAGCACCGCGATCGTGAGGAACGTGTAGTACGCCCAGGACCCGCGCACCTCGCCGTAGGACTGGTCCACGACCGCGTCCCACACGACCGCGTCCTCGGGCGCACCCGGCGCGGCCTGCTCGGTACGCCACGCGTTGCGCGACGGCGCCGCCACCACGTCGGTGATGGCGACCGCCCCGTCGTCGTACACACCCTCGTCCTTGAGCCACTGGAGCACGTCCGAGGTGGCCTCCCGGGTGACGTCGCAGAGCACGACGTCGCCGGCCGGGTCCTTCGCGGCGCCCAGTAGCTGCGTCACGTTGGTGACGCGCGGGTCCGCGACGAGGCAGTCGACGATCCGGTCGGTGCGGCCGGCGGGCACGATCAGGCGCAGGTGCATCACAGGCACCATGCTCGCAGTGCCGGCCGGCCACGCCGCTCTCGGTTGGTTCGGCGTGCCGCGTGTGATGCACTGCAAGTGTGACCGTGCAGCACACCGAGAGCCGTACCGGCCGAGCGGCGGGCGGGTGGATGCTGCTCGCCGTACTCGTCGGCCTGATGTGGCTGAGCGAGCTCGTCGACACCGCCGAGGGGCACAGCCTGGACCAGTACGGGATCCGGCCGCGCGAGGCCGACGGCCTGCCCGGCATCGTCGCCGCGCCGTTCCTGCACCTCGGCTTCGGGCACCTGCTCGCGAACACGCTGCCGCTCGTCACGCTCGGCGGCCTGATCGCGTTCAGCGGCGCCGCCCGCCTCGCCGCCGTCACCGCGATCGTGACGCTGCTCGGCGGGCTCGGGACGTGGCTGGTGTCGCCGCCGCACACGGTCACGATCGGCGCCAGCGGCGTGGTCTTCGGGTACGCCGCCTACCTGATCACCCGCGGCCTGTTCAGCCGCCGTCCCGGCCAGGTCGTCCTCGGCCTGCTGGTGGTCTTCCTGTGGGGCGGTGCGCTGCTCGGCGGCCTGCTGCCGCAGCAGGGCATCTCCTGGCAGGGCCACCTGTTCGGCGGCGCCGCCGGCGTCATCGCCGCCTGGACCCTGGCCGACCGGCCCGCCGCGCGCCGCCGGCAGCTAACCCAGATCTGACGGATCGGTGTTCGCCCCGCACACCACGACCACCACGCGTTCGCCGGGCTCGGGCTTGTAGGCACCGGTCGCCAGCGCCGCGTACGCCGTCGCCGCGCCGTGCTCGGTCACCAGCCGGAACCGCTGCCACAGCTCCCGCCGCGCCGCCACGATCGCTTCCTCGCCGACCAACAGCGACGAGACCTTGTACGACGTGACCGCCGCGTAGGCCAGGTCTCCCAGCCGGCGCGCACCGAGCGAGTCCGCCGCGACACCCGAGACGGCGACGTCGACCGGGCCGCCGGCGGCGAGCGCGGCGTGCATCGTCGGGCACAGCTCCGGCTCGACCCCGACCACCCGGGCCCGGTCGCCGATCGCGGTGGCGATGCCGCCGATCAGACCGCCGCCGCCGACCGCGACCAGCACGGTGTCGAACCCGCCGGCCTGCTCCAGCAGCTCCAGCCCGATGGTGCCCTGGCCGGCCACGATCTCCGGCTGGTCGTACGCGTGCACGAGCAGCGCGCCGGTCTCTTCCGCGGCGTGCGTCGCCGCCTCGTAGGCCTCCGCGTACTCCGAACCGGTCAGCTCGACGGCGGCGCCGAGCTCGCGCAGCCGTCGTACCTTCGGCTCGGGCGCGGTGGTCGGTACGAAGACCCGCGCCGGCAGGCCTAACTCATGGGCGACGTGCGCCACCGCGAGACCGGCGTTGCCGCCCGACGCGGCGACCACACCGGCGTCGCCGAGGGATCCGTCCGCGACGGCGCTGAGGACGCGGTTGAACGCGCCGCGAGGCTTGAACGACCCGGTGTGCTGCAACAGCTCCAGCTTGAGCGTCAGCTCCGGCGACACCTCGAGCACCGGTGTACGGCGGACCAGGCCGCGGATCCGCTCGGCGGCGGCCTCGATCCGGGCGCGGGTGACCGGCGCCGTCACGCGGACACCTCCAGCTCGAAGCCCTCGTCCAGCCAGCCGGTGACGCCGCCGATCATCTTCTTCACCGGACGGCCGAGCCGGGCCAGCCGCAGCGCCGCCTTGTCCGCGCCGTTGCAGTGCGGGCCCGCGCAGTACACGACGAACAGCGTGTCCTCGGCGTAGTCGGCCAGGTTCCGCTCCACGATCCGCCCGTGCGGCAGGCTGACCGCGCCCGGCACGTGGCCGGCGTCGTACAGCTCGGGACCGCGTACGTCGAGCAGCACGAAGCCCGGGTCCGCGGACCGCGAGGCGTCGTGCACGTCCCAGCAGTCGGTCTCGTACGCGAGCAGGCCGGCGAAGTGCCGCTCGGCGTCCGCGGACGGTGCGGCGGGTGTGGCGGTCACGGCGTTCCCGGTTGTGGTGATCGTCATGACCGCAACGCTAGGTCGGCCGTCGTACCCGCTGAAAGGCGGATGCCGGTCAACCATCGGCAACCATCGGCCACAGCCCGGCCGCCTCCGCCGTGGTGCCGGCGAACGCGCGGACCCGGGCGGTGGCGTCCGCGCGGCGCCAGACCAGAGCCCAGTCCAGCGGGGGAGCGTCCTCGATCGGGATGTAGGTGACGTCGGGCCGCGGGTAGTAACGGGCGACGTGCGCTCCCACCGCGAAGACTCCCTGCCGCGCTCCGACCATCGTGAGCACCTCGTGGAACGTCTCCGCCACCGGGCCGCCGGCGTCGTCCTCGCCGATCGAGCATGGCGCGCGGACGGCCGTCTCGCCCGCGACCTCGGCCACGGTCACCGCCTCCCGCCCGGCGAACGGATGGCCGGCGGCGACCGCGAGCAGCCGCGGCTCGGACAGCAGCACCCGCCCGGCCACGACATCGGTCCCGGTCACCGGCAGGCAGGTCAGCAGCAGGTCGACCTGCTCCGACCGCAGCGGCTCCAGGCGCTGGCTCAGCTGCACCTCGCGGATCTGCACCTGGCAGTCCGGGTGCCGGCTGCCGAACAACCCGGTCGCCTGGATCAGCAGCTGCCCGGCGGCGGCCCCGGTGAACCCGACCCGGACCGTGCCACCGACGCCGCGGGCCGCGTGCACGGCCGTCTCGAACGCCGCGCGCAGGTCGTCGTACGCCGGCCTGAGGTCGTGCTCGAACCGCCGCCCGATCGCGGTCAGCGCCACCCGCCGGCTGGTCCGCTCGAACAACGGCGCCCCGACCCGGCGCTCGACGGCCTTGATCGTCTGGCTGACCCGCGCGACCGACACGTGCAGCCGGTCCGCGGTACGGCCGAAGTGCAGTTCCTCGGCAAGGGTCAGGAACGTCTCCAGCTCATGCCGTTCGAGCACGCGGTTGGCCTCCACTGTTGAGCCTGGCTTAACGATCGTTGCGACATCGCCGATTGTTCACCCGGTCGCGAACGCGGAGCCTGGCAAGCATGTACGTCACTCACGACCACGCCCTGCCCGCCTCCGCCGACCCGCTGCGGCTGCTCCGCGACCGCGAGGAGGTGATCGACGCGCTCTACCGCTTCGGGTACGGCCAGGACCTGCGCGACCGCGACCTGTTCGCGTCCGCCTTCGCCGCCGACGCGACCCTGGACTTCGCACCCGCCGCGGCCAGGTGGGGCGGCGAGAGCCCGCTGATGAGCGGCCGCGACGCCATCGTGGACACGATCCTCGGCCTGTTCGCCGGCCGGGTCGACACGACGCACGTCGTCACCAACCCGCGGGTCCGGGTCGACGGCGACACCGCGTCGCTGACCGCGATCGTCGAGGCCCAGCACCTGCTCTCCGCCGACCACTCGCGGTATGCCCTGCTGAAGAACCTGTACGACGCGGACCTCGTGCGCGACGGCGACCGCTGGGTGCTGCGGCGGCTCCGGATCGACAACGTCTGGTACACCGGCGACCCGGCGGTCGTCTTCGGCCCCGCCTGACCGGGTCGCCTGGGTAGGCTCGCGGACATGAGCGACGACACCCTGCGTTCGGTGGGCATCGAGCGTGCCGAGCTGGGCCGGTACGAGGTCACCAACCTCCGCGGCGGCAAGCTGACGATCGGCGGGGGCGCCGACACCGACTTCACCCCGGTCGAGCTGCTGCTGGCCGCGATCGGCGGCTGCACGGCGGTCGACGTCGACTACATCACCAGCAAGCGCGCCGAGCCGGTCCGGTTCAGCGTCACCGTCACCGGGGACAAGCTGCGCGACGCCGAACACGGCAACCACCTGGAGAACCTGCACGTCACGTTCGACATCGGCTTCGCCGACGGCGAGGCCGGGGACGCGGCGCGCGACGCGCTGCCCACCGCCGTACAGCGCTCCCACGACCGGCTCTGCACGGTCAGCCGCACCGTCGAGATCGGCACCCCGGTCAGCACGTCGATCACGTGATCGCCGTCCGCCGCTGACGACAGGGGGGCCTGACACGGCGGTCGCCCGGGGTGAGTATGGACGTATCCCTGTTTCCGCACCGAGTTTCGTGGCAAGGAGGCAAGACCATGACGACGAACCAGTGGACCGTCGACATCGCGATCTCCGAGGGCGACGAGACGACCGCCGTGGCCACCTTGGTCACCCCCTCGGACCGCCGGCTGTCCGGCTCCGGGAAGGCGCGCCGCAACCCGAACGACCAGCAGGTCCCGATGATCGGTGACGAGCTCGCCGTGGCCCGCGCGCTGTCCGCGCTCGCCCACACGCTGCTCGACATCTGCGCCGAGGACATCGAGTCCATCACCCACGAGCCCGCGCACCTGACCGCCTGACCTCCGGGTCTGCCGGCGAAGCTGTGGCAGGGTTCCGCCGGTGACCTGCCGATTCGACGAGCTGTACGAAGAGGCCGTGCCGCTGCTGCTCGCCGGTGCGCACCAGCGCGACGTACCTCCCACCGAGGGCGGCCGCTGGCCGGTCAGCGTCTTCCTCGCGCCCTCCGGAGCGGTCGCCGAACGGCTGCACGGCCTCACCGCCGAGGCGGCCAGGATCGCCGGTCCCGGTCACTTCTGGACCGGTGCGCGCGGGTTCGCGCACTTCACCGTGCGCGCGCTGGAGACCTACCGCGAGAGCGCGTCGGCCGCCGATGACGTCGTACGACGCTGGACGGCGGCGATGACGGCCGCGGCGGCCCGTTGCCGGCCGGTCGGGTTGCGGCTGACCGGGCTCACACTGACCGCCGGAACCGTGATGGCACGCGCCGAGCCGCTGGACGACGCGGCCTGGGAGTTCATGGCCGTGCTGGCCGAGGAGCTGGGGGAGGACGGCTGGTTCGAGGCCGGATTCCGGCGCACGATCTGGTACGCGAACCTGCTGCACTTCGCGGCCGACCTGGCCGACCCGGCGGCGCTGGTCGACTG
Source organism: Kribbellaceae bacterium (assembly GCA_036506875.1). Taxonomy (GTDB): domain Bacteria; phylum Actinomycetota; class Actinomycetes; order Propionibacteriales; family Kribbellaceae; genus DASRHY01. Next base: position 5,816 of record DASXRB010001022.1, read on the forward strand.
GGTTTCGGAGCGCCGGAACCTTGCCCTCGGCAACTGTGTGTTGCCGGCGGCGCAGCTCGTGCGCTTCGTGTTCGACAAGCGCGGCTCGGTGGCCGGCGCGAAGCCGGTGGTGTTCGCCGAGGCGGCGTTCGGCGAGCGGCCTGCATCATTGCAGGAAACTCGGTCGCAAACTGTCTGAGGGCCTGCCTAGGGTGGGCAGCATGTCACAAGACCTAGCCGTCGAGGCGATCGATCTGGTCAAGCATTTCGGCGAGACCCGGGCCGTGGACGGGGTGGGCTTCGCCGTCCCCAGAGGGTCGGTGCTGGGCCTGCTCGGCCCGAACGGCGCTGGCAAGACCACCACCGTCCGCATGCTCACAACCCTCAGCCGGCCGACGAGCGGGACCGGCCGGGTGAACGGGCACGATGTGCTCCGCGAACCCGAGGCGGTGCGGCGCAGCATGGGCCTGACCGGCCAGGCCGCGACCGTGGACGAGCTGCTCACCGCCCGGGAGAACATCCGCCTGATCGGCCGGCTCTACGGCCTGCCGACCCGGCACATCAAGAAGGTCGCCGACGAGCTGCTGGAGCGGTTCCTGCTCACCGACGCCGCCGACCGGATCGCGAAGACGTACTCCGGCGGCATGCGGCGCCGGCTCGACCTCGCGGTCAGCCTGGTCGCGTCGCCGCCGGTGCTGTTCCTCGACGAGCCGACCACCGGCCTCGACCCGCGCAGTCGTGCCGACCTGTGGGACGTGCTCCGCGGCCTGGTCAAGGACGGCACGACCCTGCTGCTCACGACGCAGTACCTGGAGGAGGCCGACCAGCTGGCCGACAAGATCGTCGTGATCGACAAGGGCAAGGTGATCGCCTCCGGCACGCCGACCCAGCTCAAGGACGAGGCCGGCCGCGCCGCCGTCGTCGTGACGGTCACCGACCCGGGTGACCTGACCAAGGCCGAGACGCTGCTGCGGCAGTGCACGAGCGAGGTGCACGTCGAGCAGGCCAGCCGGCGTCTGCATGCGCCTGCGAGTGGTCTGGACGACATGACCCGGATCGCGTCGCTGTTCGCCGACAGCGGGATCGGCGTCGACGACCTCGGCCTGCAGCGGCCGAGCCTCGACGACGTCTTCCTGCACCTCACCGGCCACCGCGCCGAGGAACCCACTGGCGAGATCAACGAACCCGTGCCCGCCGGCGCGGCGAAGCAGGAGGCCCTTCGATGACCGTCGTTGCCGACACCGTGCGGGTGCCGATCCAGCGGCGCAACATTGTGCAGCAGTCGCTGACCGTCGTCTGGCGCAACCTGCTGCACATCAGGCGGATGCCCGAGATGCTGATGGACGTCACCATCCAGCCGGTGATGTTCGTGCTGCTGTTCGCGTACGTGTTCGGCGGCTCGATCAAGGTGGCGGGCTCGAACTACAAGGAGTTCCTGCTGCCGGGCATCATGGCGCAGACGATCGTGTTCTCGTCGGCCGTGGTCGCCATCGGGCTGACCAACGACCTGGAGAAGGGCATCGTCGACCGGTTCAAGTCACTGCCGATGTCGCGGTCCGCCGTGCTGATCGGCCGCAGCATCTCCAGCCTGATCCACTCCAGCATCGGCATCGTCGTGATGGGCCTGACCGGGCTGGTCGTCGGCTGGCGGATCCGCGACGGCCTGGTGCACGCGGCGCTGGCCTACCTGCTGCTCCTGCTGTTCGGGTTCTCGATGATCTGGCTCGGCATCTGGGTCGGCTCGCTGATGCGGTCGGTCGAGGCGGTGCAGGGCTTCATGTTCACCGTGATGTTCCCCCTGACGTTCGTCGCGAACACCTTCGCGCCGCCGCAGGACATGCCGCACTGGCTGCGCGTGATCGCCGAGTGGAACCCGGTCTCGGCCCTCACGGCCGCGCTGCGCGACCTGTGGGGGAACGACCCGCGCGGCCCGCTGCCGGACGCGCAGTGGCCGATGCACCACCCGGTGCTGGCGTCGATCGCCTGGTCGATCGTGTTCACCGCGGCCTTCGCCCCGCTCGCGGTCGTGGCGTTCCGCCGCCGCTCGCGGGACTGAGTACGACGCTCGTGGTGCGGACCGGCGGCCGCCTTTCAGTGCCGCCGGTCCCGCCAGGCCTCGAGCACCTCGTCGACGTCGACGGTGCGGACCAGAACCCGCGGGCCGACCCAGTTCTCGACCCACCAGTTCGGGTCGTTGGTGTTGCGGAGATCGAGCGGCTTGCCGGCACAACCACTGGCCGGACCCGTCGTCATATCGTTGCCTGACGCAACAGTTGTCGCCGGTGGTGGAGGGTTGCGCCGGAGTCAGCGCTCGTCGGGGTGGTAGGCACAGGCGTCGGTCAGGTCCTCGGTGTGCTTGGTGGCCGGCCTGGTGCTCGGTTGCGGGACACGGGTCGGGGTGCTGGGGGAGGGCGTGGCGGCCGGCTCGGGGGCGGCAGCGAGGGCGCGGGCGATGACCTTGCGGAGGCCGTCGTAGTCGGGGTGCGGGTAAGCGAAGCGCAGGGCGTGGCCGTCGAGCGGTACGGCGACGACCTCGGCGGACTTGACCTTGAGGCCGAGGTCGACGAACGCCGGCAGCAGGTCGGCGGGGATGTCGGTGCGGATCAGGTTGCGGCTGGCCGAGGCCAGAGCCTGGTACTTGCGGACCAGCGTGGCCGGGTCGGCCTTGTCGGCGATCGCCTTGATCGCGCAGCGCTGCCGGGCCTGCCGGGCGTCGTCCGGGTTCGGCACCTTGTAGCGGCCGCGGGCGTACCACAGCGCGTCGTGGCCCATCAGCAGCTGGTTCGGCCCGGGCTGCAGGTAGCGCTTCGGCGGCACGTTCGCGTCGTCGCTGCCGCCGACCGGGATCGGGTAGTTGATGTTCACCGTGATCCCGCCGAGCGCGGTGACGAGGTCGCTGAACCCCTTCAGATTGACCTGCACGTAGTAGTCGATCCGCAGGCCGGTCGCTTCGCCGACCGACAGCTTCAGCACGTCGGCGCCCTTGTTGTCGGAGCCGTTCAGCAAGTCCTTGTTCTGCTCCGGCACGTTGTCGTACATCGCGTCGAGCATCCACTCCAGACGGTCCTTCATCGTGATGCCGTCCTTGCCGAAGCCGTCCGGGTACCGCTCGTGCAGCGGCGAGTCCACCGGGAACGGCATGAACATCAGCTTGCGGGGCATCGAGATCAGCGCGGTCTGGCCGGTCCAGGTGTCGATGCTGGCCACGATCACCGAGTCGGTCCGCACACCCTTGCGGCCGACGCCGTCGTCGGCGCCGAGCAGCAGCAGGCTGAGCCGCGGCCGGCCCGCCCACGGGTCGTTCTTGTCCACCGACGGCCGGGTGGCGCTGCGGCTGTTCCCGAATATGCTCGACACCAGTGACCGCTGGGTCAGCGCGGTCTGGACCCCGATCGCCAGCGGCGCGGCCACCGCGAAGCACAGCAGCCCGACGACCGCCGACCCGGCCACCCGCGCAGCGGCTCCGCCGGCCGCCGGACGCAGCAGCCGGTGCGACGACACGATGACCAGGACCCACGCCACCGCGAGGACGGCGAGCGCGACCGCGAGGACGAGCAACTTGCCCGGGTCGACCGCCAGCTGGATGAGCTGCTCGCGGCGCTCCAGTCCGGCGTACACCACCCCACCGGCGAGCAGTCCGGCCAGCGTCATGACGAGCGCGCCGAGCCGACGCCTGCCCGCGAAGACGTAGCCGCTGCCCGGGACGACCGTCCCGATCAGGGTGAGCAGCAGCGCGGCCGGCGTCGTACGGGCTCGTTCCTGGCGGTGCCGACCGGACCGGCGGGCGCCGGGGACCGGGGGAGTGCGGGACGGGTACGGCGGCGGGCTGTCCGGCATGGGCTCCGTCTCTTCGTCGGCGACAGGTCAGGACGCGCGCAGGGGCGGCGTCATGACGTCAGACGTCCGCGGGACCTCAGAAGTTGGGGCTTGACGCTGCGGGCGTTCATCGACGGCCGAGGTCGTCCCGGTCTTCGACCAGTGGTACGACGCGGGGCAGGCGCCGCGCGAGTCAGCGAGCGGGCGGCTGCGGCTGGGGGAGCGCGCGG
>DASXRB010001023.1:0-13125 GCA_036506875.1 Kribbellaceae bacterium
GCACCACCTTGGACAGCGACGGCAGCTGCGAGCGGTGCTGGCGCAGCTTGTCGACCTGGGTGGTGTCCTCCGCGAACACCAACCGCACGTCGGCGTCGGACACGATGTAGGCCACGTCCCCGGCCATCGTGGTCGGGTAGATCGTCGTTGTCGCGGCCGCCGCGGCCACGATCGACAGGTAGCACTGCACCCACTCCAGCCGGGTGTTCGCCGCGATCGCGACCCGCTGCTCGGCCGCTATGCCGAGCGCGATCAACCCGGCTGCCCGGCGCCGGATCAGCTCGTCGGTCTGCTTCCACGTGACCGACTCCCAGCGATCGCCGACCGGATGGCGGAAGGCCTCGCGGTCGGGCGTCGCGGCCACCCGGTCGAGGAACATCTGGGCGAGATGCTTCTTGCGGGCGGTGAGCAGCGCAAGCTGACCACCGTCGTCCACCGGCTCCATGTCTGGCCTCCCTATCGGCTAGGTAACCGCACGGTAGTTGGTTCCGGCCGTACCCCGCCATGGTCATACCTTGCTGCGGACACCCTTCTCGGTTACGTTTCGGCATCGTGAGGCCACGACTCTCCGCCCTAGTCGCCCTGTCAGTCATTTTCATCGGCACCACCGGTGTCGCCGCGCCCGCTCAGGCCGACGACCCGCCGGCCGAGTTCGGCACCGACTACGCCGACCCGCGGACGCCGGGTCCGCCGGTGCCGCACCCGGACACCGCACCGTGCTCTGTCGAGATCGTCCGCAACGGGTTCCGCGACTTCGACCCGTACACGTCCGCCTTCACCCCGCCCGCCGACTGCGCCGGGCCGTGGGCGAAGGTCGTGCTGCGGATGGACGGTGCCGTCAAGGGAGTGCAGTTCGACCGTCTCGGGCACCTGGAGATCGGCGGTGTCGAGGTCTTCCGGACGTCGACCCCCGAGCCGAGCACCGACGGCATCGCCTGGCACGTGGAGAAGGACGTCACGTCGTACGCGCCGCTGCTGCGCTCGGCCCAGCCGGTCGTGATGGAGCTCGGCAACGTGGTCAACGACACCTATACCGGTGTGCTCGACATCGTCGTGACGCTCGACTTCTACCCGGCCGGCTCCGGCGCGGCGCCCGCGAGCACCGCGAACGCCGTGCTGCCGGTGACCGGCCGGCACCACGACGGCGCCGACACCGTCGGCGCGGTGACCCTGCCGCGCAACGCCACCCGGGTCGTCGGCGAGGTGTACGCCACCGGCTCCGGCGGCGGCTGCGAGGAGTTCTGGGACACCTCGGCGCCCAGCTCGACCGGGTACTCCTGCCCCGACGGGTCGCCGTACCGGGAGGTGCAGGTGCTCGTCGACGGCAAGGTCGCCGGGATCGCGCTGCCGTACCCGCACATCTACACCGGCGGCTGGAGCAACCCGTACTCGTGGCGGCCGTCGCCGGCGCCGCGCGCGTTCGACATCCAGCCGCTGCGCTACGACCTGACCCCGTTCACCGGAACGCTTGCCGACGGCAAGGAGCACGAGATCCGGGTCCGTGTCATCGGCCTGACGCCGGGACAGTCCGGCTGGTTCACGATCCCGAACCTGCACGTGTGGACCGACGCGAAGGCCTCGCACCAGACGCACGGCGCGATCACGTCGTACACGGTCGGCGACCTGGCCAAGACCGAGGACGTCACCGGCCACGACGACCTGACCGGCTCGGTCACGCTGCACGCCACCCGCGCGATGAAGATCACCGGGTACGTCGACACCTCCGTCGGCCGGGTCTGGACCACGGTCACCCGGACCCTGACCAACGACAGCGACCACCGGTGGACCGACTACGAGTCGCACGACGCGCTCGACGCCACCTGGCGCGACGTCAGTTCCGTCACCACCCTCGGCGGGGGTGCGGTCAAGACCGAGCGCGCCGACCTCGGCTACTCCAAGACGGGCTACATCTCCTTCACGCAGAACCCGGTCGCCGGGTACGACATCGTCACCGACCTGTCGCTCGCCGACCGCAGCCACCGGGTCACCACCGTCGCCGAGCAACCGGTGCTCGACCGCAGCCACCTCGAGACGTACGACGGCCGGGCCAGCTGGATCTACGGCGTCCCGCGCACCGAGCGGCACCCGAAGGGCACCCAGACGGTCCGCTACCGCGTCACCGGAGACCCCGAGCTCGGCTGCTACGACCACACCCTGTCCGCGGTGAACGGCTGGTACACCACCGACACCTACGCCTGCTGACGCGAGCCACTCACACCGGCCGGCGATAACGGATGTCGCCGGCCGGCGCGACTTTCAGGCAGACCCCGCTCATCGCGATGTCGACGGCGGGCAGCTGTTCGTCGGTCACCACGATGAGGACGGTGACGTACTGCACCGTGAAGGACAGGTGCGGCCTCAGCCGGGGCGCGCGCACGGTGTTCACCTCTAGTGCCCGAGCCACGTCCTCGGCCAGCCGGTCCAGCTCGCCCGCCTCACCGAAGACCCACATGACCAGCTCATCGAGCAGCACGTCTTCCTCGCCGTGGAGGTGCGCGGCGGCGTCGCCCTCGACGCGGTACCGCCTCTTTCCGATCGCCTCCAGGGCGTAGGCCAGCGCGGTCTCCAGCCGGAACTCGGCCGTGCGCCCCACCAGTTCTCGGCTCGTCTCCGTCGGCGCCGTCGTGAGGACCGGCCGGCGGTCCATCGCGGCGAGCAGCCTCACGAACGTCGCCCAGGACGGCGTCATCCGCCCGCGCTCGTACGCCGAAATGCTCTGCTGCAGCACGCCGGACCATTTCGCAAGCGTGCGCTGCGGAATCAGCGCCCGGCCGCGCTCATCCCCGATCGTCCGGCCGAGCAACGCCAGCGAAGCCGCTCGGTCGGCGGCATCCGCCGCCGGAGTACCACCATGATCGGCCGCGGGGTCCTCCAAGAAGCGCATCGCCCATTTGTACCGGCCCGAGGCCGAACCCCGCAGGTGAGCAGCCGCAACCTGTGGAAAACCGCGGCCGGCCGTTCGACCCAGAAGGTCTCTTCAAAGAGACGGGCCCAATCCGTACAAGCCTCCGGCGATATGACAATCCTCAGCACGTACGGATACGAGCAACCTTCCGCAGGAGAGTCCCTCAGCCCGACCCGGCGCCGTCCGCCAAGACGTCTCTTCGAGAAGTCGCCGACAATCTGTACAAGCCTCCGGCGATATGACAATCCTCAGCATGTACGGATTCGAGGAACGTTCCGCGGGAGACCCGCTCAGCCGCGGCGGCGGTGGAGTTCTTCGGCGATCTGGACGGCGTTGAGGGCGGCGCCCTTGCGGAGGTTGTCGTTGGAGACGAACAGGACCAGTCCGCGGCCGCCGGGGACGGACTGGTCGGTGCGGATCCGGCCGACGTACGACGGGTCCTGGCCGGCCGCGAGCAGTGGGGTCGGGACGTCCGCGAGGGCCACGCCCGGCGCGGCGGCGAGCAGCTCGGTGGCCCGCGACGGCGAGAGCGGCTCGGCGAACTCGGCGTGGATGGACAGCGAGTGACCGGTGAAGACCGGGACGCGGACGCAGGTGCCGGCGACCGGGAGGTCCGGGATGTGCAGGATCTTGCGCGACTCGTTGCGGAGCTTCTGCTCCTCGTCGGTCTCGCCGGAGCCGTCGTCGACGAGCGATCCGGCCAGCGGGAGCACGTTGTACGCGATCGGCGCGGCGTACACGCCGGGCTCGGGCAGCGCCACGTCCGTCGTACCGTGGGTCAACCGGGAAGGGTCGGCGACGGCGCGGACCTGGGAGTCGAGCTCGTTGACGCCGGCGCCGCCGGAGCCGGAGACGGCCTGGTACGTCGAGACCACGAGCCGGGTCAGCCGGGCCTCCGCGTGCAGCGGCGCGAGCACCGGCATCGCGGCCATCGTGGTGCAGTTCGGGTTCGCGACGATGCCCTTCGGGAGCTCGTCCAGGTCGTCCGGGTTCACCTCGGAGACGACCAGCGGGACGTCGGGGTCCATCCGCCAGGCCGAGGAGTTGTCCACGACCACCGCGCCGGCGGCCGCCACACGCGGAGCGAGCTCGCGGGAGGCGGTCTTTCCGTTGGAGAACAGCGCGAGGTCGAGACCGGTGAAGTCGGCCGTCGCGGAGTCCTCCACCACGACCTTGCCGTCACCCCACGGCAGATGTGAGCCCGCCGACCGGGCCGAGGCGAAGAACCGCACCTCGTCCACCGGGAAGTTCCGCTCCGCCAGCAGCCGGCGCATCACGCCGCCGACCTGGCCCGTCGCTCCGAAGACTCCTACGCGCATGGCTCCGAGGCTATCCGACCGGCACCGGGGCCCCGCGCCGCGCGACCGCCCAGTGGACCACCGGCACGAACGCCGTTCTCCGGGTGAGGTAAGGCGCCGACTGTCATCAGCGGGCTCTCGTGCGGCTCACGGCGCGCTCGGCGCTGGCCCGCACATGGCCGTCGAGATCGATGGCGGAAGCAAGCATCCGCCCGGCGCGCGCCGGGTCGAGGCCGGCGAAGAGGTGACCGATCGTGACGTCGTGGTCCGGCCGGCGCAGCACCGCGACCGGGTCGCCGGCGGCCACGCCCGAGGTGTCCAGGTTCTCGCCGAACTGCCCGGGCGGGATCTCCCGGTCCAGCTCGGTCGCCCAGAACTCGGCGTCCTCGCGCGCGTAGACGTACAGCGCTTGGTCCGGGCCGCCGTGGTGCTTGGTGTCGCACACCGTGTCCCCGGCCAGCCCGAGCTCGCCGACCACCACCCGGCCGTCACGCGGCCGCTTGTCGATCGCCGTCCAGCCGCTGTCCTTCGGCCCGGGAATCAGCTCGTGGACGACGTTGACGGCGACCAGGTACGACATGCCGCCATCGTCGCCCGCGCCCCGCGTCGTACGCGAATGGTTTTGCGAGCGGTGGGTCAGCGGGCGTAGGTGCCGGTCAGCCGGCCCTGGGCGATCGACGCGGACGCGATCGCCGCGAGTGCGCGCTCGACGCCGGCGCCCGCCTCCAGCCCCGTCGGCACCGACAGCGCGTGCACGGTGAACCGGTAGTGGTGGGTGCCGCGCGGCGGGCAGGGACCGAAGTACGCCGGCTTGCCGGCCGAGTTGACCGCCTGCTTGGCGCCCGCCGGGACCGAGTTCTCGGCCAGCGAGCCGGTCGCCGGGTCCAGGTCGAGCAGCACCCAGTGGACGAACGTGCCGCGCGGCGCGTCCGGGTCGTCGACGATGAGGGCGACCGCCCGCGCCTCGGCCGGCACGCCGTCCCAGGCCAGTGGCGGCGACACGTTGTCCCCGTCGCACGTGTACCGCCTCGGGATCGGCTGTCCCTCGGTGAACGCCTCGCTCTTCACTGTGATCGTGGCTGGTGCTGTCATGGCTGGCTCCTGCACGGGATGCGACGTGCGGCCACAGCCGGCCGGACCGAACAGCAGCAGCGCCGCCAGCAGCGGGGCCGGCGCGAGCGGGTGCCTCCGGTGCGGTCGCACAACTCTCAGCGTCTCACGATCCATGACCCCTCAGGGGGCATTGCCAGGGCCACGCGACGGGAGGAGGGTGGAAATACCCGGGCGGCGTCACCGGGGCGCTGCCCTGATCGGAGGGAGTGGGACCGTGTACGCGCGTTCCACCACATTCACAGCACGGCTGGAGTCCATCGACGCCGGCATCGCGTACATCCGCGACGAGGTGATGCCTGAGCTCCAGACCATGGAGGGCTGTATCGGCCTGTCCATGATGGCCGACCGGCAGTCGGGCCGCTGCATCGCCACCAGCGCCTGGCAGTCCGAGGACGCCATGCGCGCGACCGAGGGCCGCGTGCACCCGATGCGCGAGCGCGCCACCCAGATCGCCGGCGGCACGCCGCAGGTCGAGGAGTGGGAGATCGCGGTCCTGCACCGCGACCACCGCACCGCCGACGGCGCCTGCGTCCGGGCCACCTGGACCCGCGGCGACCCGGCGCGGATCGACAGCGCGATCGAGAGCTACAAGACCAGCGTCCTCCCGGCAATGGAGAGGCTCGACGGCTTCTGCAGCGCCAGCCTGCTGGTCAACCGGACGACCGGCCTCGCCGTCTCGTCGGCGGTGTACGACAGCGTGGCCGCGATGGAGGGCACCCGCGAGGCGGCGAACGCGCTGCGGGAGTCCGGTGCGAGGGACGCGGGCGTCGAGATCACCGACGTCTGCGAGTTCGAGCTGGTGCTCGCCCACCTGCGGGTGCCCGAGCTCGTCTGAGTCCTAGTCCTGGACGGCCTTCGCGATCGCCAGCGCGGTCGTGATCCAGTCGCGCGTCCCGGCGTCCGCCGTACCCCCGGCGAGGTCCTCCAGGGCCCACATGACGTTGACCAGCTCCCGTACGACGACCCAGTCGCGGGCGCGGTCCTCGTCGAGACCCGCCACATCGACGACCGTGTGGAACCGGCGTCGTACCGCGTTCCGCACGTCGCCGGTGGCGGTGACCTCTTCCCAGCGGTTCCACAGCAGCGGCGCGACCTCGTAGTGCGGGTCGCCCGACAGCGGTTTCGGGTCGATCGCCAGCCACGGTTCGCGGTCGGCGGCCAGCACGTTGAAGTAGTGCAGGTCGGTGTGCACCAGCCGCCCGTCGCAGTCCGGGCCCGCGGCCAGGTCGCGGGCCAGCGCGGCGGCCTGCTCGACGTACCGGCGCGGCACCGGGGCATCGGCCGGCAGCGCCGCCAGCCCCTCGGCCCAGTGCGCCGTCTCCCCCGACAGCGTCCGGTACCGTGCGCCGGCGGGGATGTGCAGCCGGCGGTACGACGACGCGACCAGCTCGCAGGCCTCGATCACCTCGACCGTCGTCAGGTCGCGCGCGTGCACCCGCTCCAGCAGCAGCGCGTACCGCCGCGGGTCCGCGCGCAGCAGCCGGACCGCGCCGGCGCCGTTCCAGTCCCGCAGCGCCAGGTGCTCGTAGTCGGCCTCCCAGTGCGGCCAGGTCACCTTCAGCACCGCGGCGGTCCCGTCCGCGGTCCGCACCGGAAGCACCAGCGCGGTCTCGCCGTGCAGCGACGCGCCGTCGAGCGTCAGGTCCCACTCGGCGAGCAGGTCGCGCGCCAGGCGCGGCAGCCGGTCCAGCCACCGCGCCCACTCCGGTCCCCGGTGCGCGAATCCGCGCAGCCGGTCGGGCAGGACGACGTCTATTTCTTCGCCTTCTCGGCCGGCTCGCCGGTCTTCAGCGCGGCGATGAACGCTTCCTGGGGGACCTCGACGCGGCCGACCATCTTCATCCGCTTCTTGCCCTCCTTCTGCTTCTCCAGCAGTTTGCGCTTCCGGGTGATGTCGCCGCCGTAGCACTTGGCGAGCACGTCCTTGCGGATCGCGCGGATCGTCTCCCGGGCGATCACCCGGGACCCGATCGCGGCCTGGATCGGCACCTCGAACTGCTGCCGCGGGATCAGCTCCTTGAGCTTGCCGGCCAGCGCCACGCCGTACTGGTAGGCGCTGTCGCGGTGCACGATCGCGGAGAACGCGTCCACGGTGTCGCCGTGCAGCAGGATGTCCACCTTGACCAGCTGCGCGGACTGCTCACCGGTCGGCTCGTAGTCCAGAGAGGCGTAGCCCTTGGTCTTGGACTTCAGCTGGTCGAAGAAGTCGAACACGATCTCGGCCAGCGGCAGCGTGTAGCGCAGCTCGACCCGGTCCTCGGACAGGTAGTCCATGCCCTGCAGCGCGCCGCGCTTGTTCTGGCACAGCTCCATGATCGTGCCGATGTAGTCGCTCGGGCTGAGGATGGTCGCCTTCACGACCGGCTCGAACACCTCCTCGACCTTGCCGTCGGGGAACTCACTCGGGTTGGTCACGGTGTGCTCGCTGCCGTCCTCCATCACCACCCGGTAGACGACGTTCGGCGCGGTCGAGATCAGGTCCAGGTTGAACTCGCGCTCCAGCCGTTCGCGGACGATCTCCATGTGCAGCAGGCCGAGGAAGCCGCAGCGGAACCCGAACCCGAGCGCGCCCGAGGTCTCCGGTTCGTACTGCAGCGCGGCGTCGTTCAGCTGCAGCCGGTCCAGCGCGTCGCGCAGCGTCGGGTAGTCGTCACCGTCGATCGGGAACAGCCCGGCGTACACCATCGGCTGCGGGTGCTTGTAGCCGCCGAGCGCCTGGGTCGCGCCGTTCACGTTCGAGGTGACGGTGTCGCCGACCCTGGACTGCCGGACGTCCTTCACGCCCGTGATCAGGTAGCCGACCTCGCCGACCCCGATGTACGGCGCCTTCACCGGCTCCGGTGAGATCACGCCGACCTCGAGCATCTCGTGCACCGCACCGGTCGACATCATCTTGATCCGGTCCCGGTGGCTGAGCTGGCCGTCGACGACCCGGACGTAAGTCACCACGCCGCGGTAGGTGTCGTACACCGAGTCGAAGATCAGGGCCCGCGGCGGCGCGTCCGCGACCCCCGTCGGCGGGTCCACCTGGGCGACGATCTCGCTCAGCAGCGCCTCGACGCCCTCACCGGTCTTGGCCGACACCTTCAGCACGTCGGACGGGTCGCAGCCGATGATGTGCGCGAGCTCCGCGGCGTACTTGTCCGGCTGCGCGCTCGGCAGGTCGATCTTGTTCAGCACCGGGATGATGTGCAGGTCCGCACTGAGCGCCAGGTACAGGTTGGCCAGCGTCTGCGCCTCGATCCCCTGCGCCGCGTCGACCAGCAGCACCGCGCCCTCGCACGCCTCCAGCGACCGGGACACCTCGTAGGTGAAGTCCACGTGGCCGGGGGTGTCGATCATGTTCAGGATGTACGTCGCCGGTTCGCGGGTCAGCGCCGCGCCCGGCGACCCCGGCGGCGGCGTGAACGGCAGCCGCACCGCCTGCGACTTGATCGTGATGCCGCGCTCGCGCTCGATGTCCATCCGGTCGAGGTACTGCGCGCGCATCGACCGTTCGTCGACGACGCCGGTGATCTGCAGCATCCGGTCGGCCAGCGTCGACTTGCCGTGGTCGATGTGGGCGATGATGCAGAAGTTGCGGATCAGCGACGGGTCGGTGCGACCGGGCTGCGGTACGGCGGTACCGGGACGAACTGCAGGCGGCACGGACGATCCATCTCTACGTAGCGGACTTCGAGCGGCTCATTCTCCCACGAGCGGCGACCGCGCCCAGCGGGGTGAGGCATCATCGACGCCATGCGTGTGATCGGGCTGCTCGGCACCGCGTTCACCATGGAGCAGGACTTCTACGTCGATAGGCCGGCCGACGCGCTGCGCCGCAGCTGGACGTCGTACTGAATGTGCGGTGAGTTTCGCGGCCGCCGCGGGTCGGAAGGGTTGACGAGAAGAACGGAGACCGCGATGAACGACCTCAGCGCCCTGGCGGGCGAGTGGACCATCGAGATCCACCGGCCGGAGACCTCGGCCGAACCGGTGCGCGGCCGGATGAGGGGTGAGCTCGTCCTCGGCGGCGTCTTCCTGGAGCTGCGCTGGACGATCGACCACCCGGTGTTCCCGGACGCCGTCAGCCTGATCGGCGGTGCCGACCCCGCGTCGTACCGCTGGCACTATTTCGACACCCGCGGCGTCGACCGCACGCTGCGCATCAGCGTCAGCCGCGAGGCGTGGACGGCGGTGCGGGAGGACCCGGACTTCTGGCAGCGCTTCACATCCCGGGTCGACGGCGACGTGATCAGCGGCGCCTGGGAGATGTCGCACGACGAGGGCGCGACCTGGCAGCACGACTTCGACGTCACGTACGCCCGCGTCGGGTAGCCCCCGGGCTGTCGCGTGTGTTCCACGCGGGCTTCCCGGCCGCGGGCCCCCCTCACCGGGTCAGCGCAGCACCGGGTCAGCCGGTGACCTCCACCAGCGTGCCGCCGCGGGTCGTCCTACCGTCCGAGTAGGTCAGCCGGCCGAGGTAGCGCTTGCCGGGCTCGAGACCCGACCAGGTCACCGTCAGCGGCACCTCGCCCGCCACCGTCGCCGGCGCGCTCGCCGGGTCGACCGTCAGGTTCCCGGCCGCCGCGCCGACGAACCACTGGTTGAGGCTCACGGTCACCTCGGGACCGGCGAACAGGTCGACGTACACGTCGTACGAGCCGCTCGGCGACGCGATGTCGACCTTCTCGTCGGCCGTGCCGCCGGTGCTGGAGCCGATCAGCGTCGCGGTGCCCGCGCGGTACACGTAGACGTCGATGTCGGTGTTGGCCGGGTAGTCGCCGTTGATCGTCGCGAACCGCAGGTACGACGTGCCGGCCGGGACCGCGACGGTGAACTTCGCGACGTGGTCGTTCGCCGCCGGCGCGGTGGTCGGGAACGACGTACCGGCCGGGTTCTTCAGCGTCGCCTGGCTGATCACCGGTGCCACCAGGCCGCCCACCGACGTGGTGAGGGTGCCGCTGTAGCCGGTGGTCACCGGGACGGCGACCGAGCCGTCGGTGCCGGTGCCGGTCACCCGCGCCGGGGCCTTGACCGCCTGCGGGCGCACCGCGAGCACGCTGGCCACGGTGTGCTTGTTCGAGGCCCAGGTGAGCTTGCCGAACGCGTACTGGTCGAGCGGCGCGTTCTGCTCCTCGAAGGCGACGGTGAACGACGCCACGCCTCCGGCCGGGACGGTGATCACCTGCGGCGTGACGGTCACGCCGAGGCCGGCCAGGCCGTCGACCCGCGCGGTGTAGGTCTCGGCCTTGCCGGTCACGTTGCGCACGCTGCGGCGGACCGTCTGCCGCCCGGCCAGGTCGCCGATCGCGATCGTCGGGTAGTTCAGGTCGCTCGGGTCGATCTTGCCGTTCGCGCAGAACCCGCTGGTCGGGCCGACCAGGCCGCTGCCGCAGACGAACCGCAGCCACTCGGCGTACGACGAGTCGTAGACCAGGCCCGGCTCGAGCGACGGGCGCGCCTGCATCAGGCCGGCGCCGTACCCGAACGGGTTGCCGGCGGTGCCGGTGTCGTTGCCGATCGGGTTGCCGCTGGTGTCCTTGGTGGTGGCGGTGGTCATGATCGCGGACTTGATCGCCATCGGCGACCAGTCCGGGTGGTACGCCATCAGTACGGCCGCCATGCCCGCGACGTGCGGCGAGGCCATCGACGTACCGCTGAAGAACGCGTACTCGCCGCCGGCCGCGGCGAACGACGTCGTCGCCGCCAGCACGTTGGTGCCCGGCGCCATCACGTCAGGCTTCAGCAGGTCGCCGCCGATCGGCAGGCCAGGGCCGCGGCTCGAGGAGGACGCGACCTTGGAGGCGTTGACGTAGACGACCTCCGCGGGGTGGATGGTCGCCGTACCGCCTGCCTGGGCCGCGTAGGCCTTCACCGCGGCACCGGACACGTCGTCGAGGTGGACGGTCGGGACCGAGTGCAGGTCGGAGTCCAGCGTGCTCGGCGACGTGTTCACCAGCACCATGCCGATGCCGCCGGCATTCTTGACCTGCAGGCTCTTGTCGACGCGTGCGGTGACCCCGCGGTCGCAGACCACGATCTTGCCGGTGGCCTTCGCCGGGTCGAGCGTGTCCGGGTAGCACCGCGCGGCCGCCACCGGGTCCGCGCCGGCCAGGGCCGCGTCCACGGCCAGGACGATCGGCGCGGCCGGGGTGCCGTTGCCGATCCCGGCGCCGGTGTAGCTCTGGCCGTTCCCGAGCGTCACCGTGGTGCGGATCTCCCGGTCATGGGTGCCGTTGGCAACGGTCGTCACCCACGGGTAGTTCTTCGACACCGTGCTGACGCCCGGGCCGTCGTTGCCGGCCGAGGTGGCGACGAACACGCCCGCGCGCGCGGCACGCAGGAAGGCCACCGAGACCGAGTCGGTCGGGCTGGAAGAGCCGGAGATCGAGTAGTTGATCACGTCGACGCCGTCGGCGACCGCGGTGTCGACCGCCTTGACCAGGTCGGCGGTGCTCCCGGACGCGGTGCCCGCGGTGTTCTGCCACAGCGCCTTGTAGATCGCGAGCCGGGCGTGCGGCGCGATCCCGGAACCCTGGCCGTAGTCACGACCGAGCACGGTCATCGTCACGTCGTTGTCGCCGCCCGCGGTGCTCGCGGTGTGCGTGCCGTGGCCGTTCAGGTCGCGCGGGGAGTCGAGCTCGGCTGGGATCACCGTGGTGCTGGCGTGGAAGTAGCGGGCGCCGATCACCTTGTTGTTGCAGGCAACGGGCTCCTCGACGCCGGCGTCGCAGGTGCCGTGCCACTTGGCCGCGACCAGCTGGTCGGACCTGCGGGTGGTCTCGATCGGGGCGAAGCTCGGCCGCTCCGGCACGAAGCCGGAGTCGATCATGCCGATGATGATCCCGTCGCCGGCCTTGTCGATACCGCCGACCTTCTCCCACGCGCCGTCGTCACCGGACAGACCCAGGAAGCGCGGCGTGTCGACGGTGTCCGCGTGCACGGTCCGCGCGGGCTCGACGCTGCTGACGCCCGGCGTCCGGGCCAGCCGCACGGCCTCGTCGTACGACATCTTCGCGGCGAAGCCGGCGACCGTGTAGTCGTAGTCGTACAGCTTCTTCACACCGCCGGCCGCGCTGAGCACGCGGCTTCGCTGCGCGCCGAGGTGCTCGACGTACGCACGCACGTCGCGGTCGGTGCGGTCCAGCCGATGGCCCGGTGCGACCCGGGTCGCGCGGAGGCCGGCGACACCGCCGTCGTACTCGGCGACCGGGTCGTCGGTCAGCTGGACGAGGTACACGCCGGACGCGGACGGCGTCACGGGCTTGGCGGCGGCCGCCGCGGTGACGGCGGCGCCGTCGGCCGGGGTGGCGGCCTGGCTGGCCTGGCTCGCGGCGACGCCGGCCGCGGTCGCGGCCAGCGCGGACACGGCCAGTACGACGACGGCAGGGCGCCGGCGCCGCAGGAAGGCAGGAACGGACACGTGCTCCTCCAAGACGTGTGGGGCGGAGCGAGCGACTCGGTACCGTGTCCCCCCGGAGCCGAGCGTCGCGCGGCAGAACTGCGCAGAGTATGGCGGCACGACCGACGACGTGTCATCAGTCAACTCGGCCCGCGAGCCCTGGGACAGGGGTTTACCCGCATGCGCGGCTGCGGGCGGCACCGTTTTGCTGGGGGCGCGGGCGCGCTGGTAGTCTGTCTCTTCGCGCGTGTGCGTGGTTGCTTCCGCCTGCACGCGGCCCGCTCCGTACTGACCGCACAACTCTTCGAACGAGGCACTGCTCCGTGGCGAACATCAAGTCCCAGATCAAGCGCAACCGCCAGAACGAGGCCGCCCGGCTTCGCAACAAGGCGGTCAAGTCGACGCTCAAGACCGCCGTGCGCCGC
>DASXRB010001024.1:0-4221 GCA_036506875.1 Kribbellaceae bacterium
GCTGCACACGCCGGTCGGTAGGTCCAGGCAGGCTGGTGCGGCAGGACGTCCCAGCCGCCCGGCTGACTCTTGATCCAGTACCCGCACATGCCGCTGTCCGCTCGGCTGATCATGCTGGGTCC
The DNA here is from genome assembly GCA_036506875.1 of Kribbellaceae bacterium. Lineage (GTDB taxonomy): Bacteria > Actinomycetota > Actinomycetes > Propionibacteriales > Kribbellaceae > DASRHY01. The sequence goes on from DASXRB010001024.1 coordinate 123, forward strand.
TGCTGGTGGGTGGCGGCAGGGCTGGGGCGGTGTCCCTCGCCGTGACGCTGCGGTCAACGGTGGCCGTCGGGTCGCGTCGCCGCGGCGGCTTCGCAAGCCGTCGGTCGGGCGCGGGCTCGCCGTCGCCTGGTCAGCAGCCCGGCGTAGCCCACGCCGATCGCGGCCGCCGCGAGTGTGCGAAGCAGCGGAGTGAGCCGCTGCGGGTAGATGACATTCTCGATGTAGTGGTCGACGAACCCACCGGCATAACCGCGCTGGCCGGCCAGCCGCTGAAGATGTTTCTCCAGCGGAGTAAGCGGGCAGGTGAACCCGATCGTGATGATCGCCACGCCCCAAGCCAGCGCTGGAGCGTGGAGCCACATAAGCCGGGGCCAACGCCAGACCAGCAGGCCGCCGACCGCGATGAAGACGATGAACGCAAAGTGGACGATCACAACCAGGTCGGCAAGCAGTCGGTAGACCATGGCGGGCCTCCATCGATCCCGACGCTACCGCCCCGAGCGGCCGGCCTGATGGCTCGGCTCCCACGGGTGCCGGCCGGCGCCGCCTTGTCGGACAGGCCCATCTCAGGTTCGAGCGGAGGCCCGCGACCTAGATATGATCAAGTAACCGCCTTTGCCGCTCCCCGACGGGCGCGGTGGGTGATCTGGTCCAGCGCGACGTCGGTGACCTTCGGTGACCATGTCCGCGGGGCCCAGCCTCTGCCCGACCGGTCGATGTACGACCAGCCCTCCGCTCTGCTTACACGGTCGTATCCGCCACGTCGTCGGGTGCCTGGCCGCTCGCCCGGCACCCTCGGCGACCAGCTGCCCACGTTGGCCGACGGGTAATCGGATTGCCCGCCTCCGGCCGCAGCCGGGAAGGTCGCGCGCATGGTGGGCGACGCGTTCGTAGAGCGGTGCGTGGATAGGGTGCGGCGAAAGGTGCTGGACGCGGTCGCAGTCTTCTTCGTCGGCAGCCAGTTGCGCGGCGAGGCCGGGCCGTTCAGCGAACGTCGATTTCCACGCCGCCTGGCACGACGAGGACCGTGGCCGTCTGCTGCGCATCTCGGTCTGGACCAGGCACGCCGACCAGCGGCTTGGCGAGCAGTGCAGTCCGCGGGAGTGGACGTTCTGGCTGCCCTGTGTCGAGCCGCTGCAGTTGCGCAGGGTCGCCGGCCAGTCGTGGCGGGATCGCCTGGATGGCGTCGAGATCGTCTAACCGGCCGGCCACAACCGCTGGACCACCTCGTCGGCGACCTCGGCAAGCTCACGAACGCGTCCCGCGCCGGCGACGACCTGGCGCCGCGGCTGGCCGCGCACGACCTGGCGGCCTCCGCCCGTCACTGCTCCACCCGCTCAACCCGCGGCCGCCGGTGACCACAGGTACGGCGCGCTGCGCGCGGCGCTCGACTCCGAGGTGGTCCCGCGCGCTTACCGGACCGACCTGCTCACCTGCCTCGGGCTGGCCGCCACGCCGACGTCCGCCGACGTCGTCGCGGCCCGCCACCCGCCTCGTGGCCGGCGTGACCGATCTTCTCCGGTCGCACGTCGACACGTACGCCGACCTGCTGCCAGCCGACAACTCGCAAGCCTGGCCGACGGAAGCCTCCGCCGGCACGTCGAGTACGCGCTCGGCGATTGACCGGCGAAGCACCGCGGTGCGGGCCCCGGAAACCGGTCATGTTTCCGGGGCCGCAACCGTCACATCAGAACCGTCGCATCACAGCTGGGGCTGCTGCGGGGGCGTCACCCGTCATCGCGAGCCAGTTGGATGCTCCACATGCTGCGGCCGTAGGTGGCCGCGTAGAGGGTGTTCGTCGCGGCCTGGTATTCCAGGTCGTTGACCGGCGCGCGCGGAAGTCCCCGGCCGAGCCGAAGCCACTGGACCGACGGGTTCTGGCTGCCGGCCTTGGCCACATTGGCGGTGAAGACGCCGAGGTCGCTGGCCACGAAGACCCGGTTCGGGTTGAGCGGGTCGACGACGACGTCCTGCGTGGGGGCGAACGGCAGGTTGCCGCTGACGTCCGTCCAGTGCGCACCTCCGTCGATGGTCCGCAGCACGTGCGCGTTGTTGTCCGCATTGCGCAGGCCCCGAGTAAGTCACGTAGGCCACGTTCGCGTTGGTCGGGTCGACGGCCACCCGGGTGACCCACCGGCTGGGCAAAGCGGGATCGGTGAGGCGGGTCCAGGTCGCGCCGCCGTTGCGGGTCGACCACAGCCAACCGTCATCGGTGCCGGCGTAGATGACGTCCGGATTGGTTTTCGCTGCTGCGACCGTGGTGATGGTGCCGAACGGATAGGCCGGATCGGTGCCAGAGGCCGGGTTGCTAAGGCTCGGGCTGATCACGCTGAACGTCACCGCCCGGTCGACGGAACGGTTGAGCAGGTTTCCGCCGTAGTAGACGGTCGAAGGTGTCGTCGGGTCGAGCACCACCGGGGTCTGCCAGTTGCGGCGGTCGGAAGTCGTCGCGTTGGTGAAACGGGTGCTGTTGTTGCCGGCGTTCACCGACCGCGCGCACACGCCGAACTGCGAACAGGCGTAGACGTTGTTCTGGTTGCTGGGATCGATGACGGTGTAGAGGCCGTCACCACAACCACCGTATGACCCCCAGGCGCCGGTGACCGCGCCGGCGGAGTCCCAGGAGCGCAGGCACCCGTTGTCCTGGGTACCGCCCACCACCCGGGCCGGGTCCTGCTCGCTGACGTCTACCGTGTAGAACTGGCTCCACGGCTCGTTGAGCGCCTCGGTCCAGGTGCCGCTGGCAGCGTTGCCGGCCGACCGGTAGAACCCGCCGTCGTTGCCCTCGTAGGCACGGCCGGGCGCCGTCGGGTCCCAGGCCATCGCGTGATGGTCGACGTGCAGGTTGTTCACGTTGGCCCAGGTCGCTCCCCCGTCCGCGGACGACCGCAGGCTGACGCCGGCGACGAACAAACGGTCCGGGTTCACCGGGTCGACCCAGATCTTCGACGTCCAGACGGTATCGCCGCCCGCGTTCGCCGGGCTCATGGTCTGGAACGTCGCCGCACCGTCGTCGGACCGGTAGAAGCCGCGGAACCCGCGCTGGGTCGAGCCCGCTCCCGATTCGGCCTGCGACCAGTTGCCGGTGGTCACGTAGACGCGGTTGGGGTTGCTGGGCGCGAACGCAACGCCCACGCGTGCCTGGGCCGTCGTGGTCGTGCTGGTGCTCGACGCGAACCCGATGGTGTCGCCCGGGGTGAACGAGGTGATCCGGTCGTTCTCCAGGCGGGTCCAGCTGGCTCCGCCGTCCGTGGTCAGGTACAGGCCGGTTCCCGGCCCGGCATAGCAGCGGCACAGCCATTCGCGATGGTGGTCCCACATGGGGACGATGAGCTTGTCCGGGTTGGACGGATCCATCGCGATGTCGGTCGCGCCGGTGAAGCCGTTGATACCTTCGAGGATCCGGGTCCAGGTGGTGCCGTAGTCGGTCGACTTGTACAAGCCGCGGATACCGCCCTCGGCGAACAGCGAACCACCCGAGGCGACGTAGACGACGCTGGGGTTCTGCGGGTTGAACCTGATCGCGCCGATGGTGCTCGAGCCGTCCAGCCCGACGTGCGTCCAGGTGGCTCCCTGGTCGGTCGACCGGTAGAGGCCGTCGCCGCCGTAGCTCAGGCTGCCGCCGCCAGGGTTGACCTCCCCGGTGCCGACCCAGACGTCTCCGTTGGGCGCGACCGTGACCGCGCCCAGGGACTGGGGGAACGTGTCCGGCCACGCCTTGGTCATGCTCAGACCGCCGTCGGTGCTCTTCCACAGGCCGGCGGTGGCCACCGCCACGTAGACCTGACCGGGATGGGTGGCGTCCGGCGCGATGTCGGTCACCCGGCCACCCACGTTCGACGGGCCCACGAAGGCCCAGTTGGGGTTGACCAGGCCGCGCAGATCCTCGGGGATCGCGGCGGCCTGCTGGTTGGCCAGGTCGACGTCGGCGGGGGTGATGACGTCGCCGGGGATCTGCCGCGAGTCGAGGTAGCCGTCGCGGAGGCCGGTATCCTCCTCGTCGGCGCCCTCGCAGTTGGTCCCGAACTCCGGGTCGGTGGCATCACACGCCGGGATGTCGCCCGGTTCCTCCGTCGCGAGTGCCGGCACCGGTCCCTGC
>DASXRB010001025.1:0-2705 GCA_036506875.1 Kribbellaceae bacterium
TGGTGCCGGAGCTGCCGACGCACTCGCACAAGTTCGACCTGGTCGGCGTGGTGCTGAGCGCGATCGGGATGTTCGCGCTGGTGTTCGGGATCCAGGAAGGGCAGTCGTACGACTGGGGCACGATCCGCGGGCCGATCACCGTGTGGTCGCTGATCATCGCCGGCGTGGTGGTGATGGCCGCCTTCACGGTCTGGCAGCGGGTCAACCGGTCCGAGCCGCTGCTGCCGCTCGGGCTGTTCCGGGACCGGAACTTCTCGCTGGCGAACCTCGCGATCACCACGGTCGGGTTCGGCATCACCGCGATGGCCTTCCCGCTGATGCTCTACGCGCAGGCGGTGCGCGGGCTCAGCCCGACGAAGTCCGCGCTCCTGCTGGTTCCGATGGCGGTCGTGTCCGGCGGGCTGGCGCCGTACGTGGGGAAGCTCACCGACCGCGCGCACCCGCGCTACCTGGCCGGCTTCGGGCTGCTGTGCTTCCCGCTGTCGCTGGTCTGGCTGAGCCGGGTGATGACCCCGGACGCGCCGATCGTCCAGCTGCTGCTGCCGATCGCGCTGATGGGCATCGCGAACGGCTTCATGTGGGCTCCGCTGGGTACGACGGCCACCCGGAACCTGCCGATGACCGCGGCCGGGGCCGGAGCGGGTGTGTACAACACCACGCGGCAGGTCGGGTCCGTGCTCGGATCGGCGAGCATCGCGGCCCTGATGGAGTCGCGGCTGGCCGCGCACCTGCCGGGGATGCCGAGCGGTGGCGGGCCGGGCGCCGGGTCGCTGCCGCCGGGGCTGAAGGACGGGTTCAGCACGTCGATGGCCGAGTCGCTGCTGCTGCCGGCTGGGTCGCAGCAGTGTGCTTCGCGACGCCGACCCATATGCGGACCCAGCCGCCGGTCGAGCGGGCGGAGGTGCCGGCCGCCGCCGGGTGATCGGACGTCTCGCGGCAAGAGCTGGGAGGTGAGAGTCTGAACAGATGAGGAGCGCACCGCCCGAGACGCCGCTGCTGCGCCGGGTCAGGTCGTCGGTGATCGGCGACGACCAGGTGATGCCGGGTCCGTACGGACCCCGGCGGGTGACGTACGCCGACTACACCGCGTCCGGGCGGGCGCTCACGTTCATCGAGGACTTCATCCGCGACGAGGTGCTGCCGCGGTACGCGAACACGCACACCGAGTCCAGCGGCACCGGCCTGCAGACCACGCGGCTGCGCGAGGACGCGCGCCGGATCATCCGGGAGGCGGTCGGCGGCGACGACGAGACCGCGGTGATCTTCTGCGGTTCCGGCGCCACCGGCGCGATCGCCAAGCTGATCGGCGTCCTCGGCCTGCGGATCCCCGCTGAGCTGGAGGACCACCATCATCTGTCCGCGGCCATCGGTGAAGCCGACCGGCCGGTGGTGTTCATCGGGCCGTACGAGCACCACTCGAACGAGCTGCCCTGGCGCGAGTCGATCGCCGACCTGGTCGTGATCCCGCAGGACTCCGACGGGCACATCGACATCGACCGGCTGGAGACCGAGCTGATCGCGTACGCCGACCGGCCGCTGCGGATCGGCTCCTTCTCGGCCGCGTCGAACGTGACCGGCATCGTCACCGACACCTGTCGGGTGGCGGCGATGCTGCACGAGCACGGCGCGCTGTCGTTCTGGGACTTCGCGGCCGCGGCGCCCTATGTGGCGATCGAGATGTACGGCGACGGCGGGGCGTCGTACAAGGACGCGGTGTTCCTCAGCCCGCACAAGTTCATCGGCGGCCCGGGGACGCCGGGGGTCCTCGTCGTACGACGAGAGCTGCTGCACAACCGCGTGCCGGACGTGCCGGGCGGCGGGACGGTGGCCTACGTCAACCCGCTGGAGCACCGGTATGTCGACGACCCGGTGCACCGCGAGGAGGGCGGCACGCCGGCGATCGTGGACTCGATCCGGGCCGGGCTGGTGTTCCAGCTCAAGCAGGCGGTCGGGATCGACGTGATCCGCGCGCACGAGGACTGGTACCTGCGGCGGGCCGTGGAGACGTGGCTGAAGGAGCCGTCGATCCAGATCCTCGGCAACCTCGACTCCGAGCGGCTGTCGATCGTGTCGTTCATCGTGAAGGCGCCGGGCGGACGGTACCTGCACCACAACTATGTCGTTGCCTTGCTCAACGACCTGTTCGGGATCCAGTCGCGCGGCGGGTGCTCGTGCGCTGGTCCCTACGGGCACCAGCTGCTGCACATCGACCTGGACCGGTCGCACGAGTTCGAGCACGAGATCGTGCGCCACGGGTGCGAGGGGATCAAGCCGGGCTGGGTGCGGGTGAACTTCAACTACTTCATCTCCGAGCCGGTCTTCTCGTATGTCGTGGAGGCCGTCCGGCTGGTCGCGCGGGACGGCTGGCGCCTGCTCGGTGACTACCGCTTCAACCCCGCCACCGGGCTGTGGCGCCACCACCGGGGCCCGGTCGAGCCGCCGTTGCGCCTCTCCCAGGTCGGGTACGACGAGTCCGGGCGCTTGCGCTATCCGCGTCACGGCGAGACCGCCCCGGAATCCGTGCTGTCGACGTACCTCGACGAGGCCCGAGCCCTGTTCGCGGCAGCCGCCGCCGTCGACCCGTGCGCCGCCTCCGGCGAGGGCGCCGTCAACGCCGAGTTCGACCACCTCCGCTGGTTCGAACTCCCCGCCGCTTGTCTGACCTGACCGCTGCAGATTCGGGCTGACCTCGTGTGAGGGTGACT
>DASXRB010001026.1:0-2228 GCA_036506875.1 Kribbellaceae bacterium
GTCCGGGTAGCGGTCGAGCCCCGGCACGACTCGTGGTGGACCGACGAGATCCGCCGCGTGCTGGAACGCCGCCACGCCGCCCTGGCCTGGGCCGACCGCGGCTCCCGCCCGGTCACGCCGCTGTGGCAGACCACGTCCTGGGGCTATCTCCGCCTCCATCAGGGCGCTGCCAGTCCGTGGCCGTCGTACGGCCGCACCGCACTGCGGACCTGGGCGGACCGCCTCCGCTCCTTCGACGACGCCTACGCCTACTTCAACAACGACCAGCACGCCACCGCGCCGCGCAACGCGGCCACCCTCCGCGGCTACGTCGAGCGCTCGACCCGCTCGCAGCAGAGCGCCGGATAGGAATCGCCCGCGGTCGGAGTTCCGGGCCAGTCACACGAGTCACACATCGACAGCGATGTGGCACACCGCTATCGATGTGCAGTCTGCGTTCAGGCTCCTCAACACTGAGGCGACACCGGGATCTCCGATCCAGAGGTCATGCCCAGAGCTGGCCTTCGAGGCGGTCCTCGGCCTCGTCGATGGTGCCCTCGTAGGCGCCGGTGGACAGGTACTTCCAGCCGCCGTCGGCGACCACGAACGCGATGTCGGCCGCCACGCCCTCGCGGACGCATTTCGCGGCCTGCGCGAGAGCCGCGTGCAGGATGGCGCCGGTCGAGACGCCGGCGAAGATACCCTCGGCCTCCAGCAGCTCACGGACCCGTCGTACGGCGTCGCGGGGGCCGACGGAGAACCGCGCGTCGATCAGCGAGTCGTCGTACAGCTCCGGCACGAAGCCCTCGTCGAGGTTGCGCAGCCCGTAGACCAGCTCGCCGTACCGCGGCTCGGCCGCCACGATCCGTACGCCGGGCTTGTGCTCCCGGAAGAACCGCCCGGCCCCCATGAGCGTCCCGGTCGTCCCGAGACCGGCGACGAAGTGCGTGATCGACGGCAGGTCGTCCAGGATCTCCCGCGCGGTCCCGTCGTAGTGCGCGAGCGCGTTCGACGGGTTGCCGTACTGGTACAGCATCACCCAGTCCGGGTGGTCCTCGGCGAGCCCCTTCGCCACCCGCACGGCCTCGTTCGACCCGCCCGCGGCGGGCGAGGAGACGATCTCGACACCCCACATCCGCAGCAGCTGACGCCGCTCCTCGGACGTGTTCTCCGGCATCACGCAGACGAGCCGATAACCGCGCAACTTCGCGGCCATCGCCAGCGAGATGCCGGTGTTGCCGGACGTCGGCTCGAGGATCGTGCACCCCGGCCGCAGCCGCCCGTCCTTCTCAGCGTCGAGCAGCATCCGCAGCGCGGCCCGGTCCTTGATCGACCCGGTCGGGTTGCGGTCCTCCAGCTTCGCCCACAGCCGCACCTCGGCCGACGGGGACAGCCGCGGCAGCCCCACGAGCGGGGTGCCGCCGACCGAGTCCAGCAGGCTGTCGAAGCGCATGTCAGCCGCCCGCGACCGCCGGGAGCACCACGACCACGTCGCCGTCCTTGACCCCGGTCGACAGGCCCCCGGTGAAACGCACGTCCTCGTCGTTGACATACACGTTCACGAACCGCCGCAAGTCGGCTCCGTCGACGATGCGCTCCTTGATGCCGGGGTGGCTGCCGTCGACGTCGTCGAGGAGCTCGGCCAGCGTGGCGCCGTCCCCGCTCACCGCCTTCGCGCCGCCGGTGTACGTGCGCAGGATGGTGGGCACCCGCACCTCGATCGCCATCTCAGTTCTCTCCTCGGTTCAGATTTCGTCGTACGACGACACGATGCGGATCTCTTCCTCGCTGACCTCGCCACCGGCGATCCGGAACGACCGGAACTCGACGGGACCGTCGTACGCCGGGTCGTGGGCGCCGTCGCGGGTGGAGACCAGCACGTAGTGCGCGCCGGGCTCCTGGGCGAGGTCGATGTCGGTGCGGGACGGGTACGCCTCGGTCGCGGTGTGCGAGTGGTAGATGACCACCGGCTCCTCGTCGCGCTCGTCCATCTCCTTGTACAGCTTGAGCAGGTCGGTCGAGTCGAACTCGTAGAACGTCGGCGACATCGCCGCGTTCAGCATCGGCACGAACCGCTCCGGCCGGTCCGACCCCGCCGGCCCGGCGACCACGCCGCACGCCTCGTCCGGGTGATCCCGCCGCGCATGCGCCACGATCGCGTCATACGTCCCCGAGTCGATGATCAACACACCCACAACCGTACGGCGCGCCGTGTAGCCGCCATTGCGGAAGGGGGCTACGTCCATATG
>DASXRB010001027.1:0-3093 GCA_036506875.1 Kribbellaceae bacterium
AGACGGTCACACCCTCGGCCAGCGCCCGCTCCAGGTGCAGCGACCCGAGCACCCGGTCCTCGGTGGCGCCGACCGGCAGCTCGACGAGCCGGGCCGGGCGCGACGACGATCCCGCGGAATCGTGCGGCCCGTCCGGGCAGGCCGGGTCCGGCGCAGCGGGCTCGCACGAGAAGCGGCAGCCGGAGACCACGTCGACATCCGGCAGCACCTCGGTCAGCGCCCGCACCGCCGTCGATTTCGCGGTGCCCTTCTCACCGCGGATCAGCACACCGCCGATCGCCGGCGAGACCGCCGCCAGCACGAGCGCGAGCTGCAGCTCGTCCATCCCGACGACCGCGGTGAAGGGGAACCCACGCGGCGTCATGCGTTTGGCTCCGAGACCCGGAACCGCGGATGCTGGTGTGCACCCACCGTTGGCTTCATCGCCGTTTCGAAGCACGAGGCGACCAGCCATTCCTGCCGATACGGCACACCGTCGAAACAGTTCATGAGCGGTCCTCGAGGTCGCCCTCGGTCTCGAGCACAGCGGAGCGCAGGGTCTCCAGCGCCTCGGCGGACGGCTCGGCCCACAGCCCGCGCTGCGCGGCCTCGAGCAGCCGTTCCGCGATACCCTGCCGGGCCCACGGGTTGGACTTGCGGAAGAACTCCGCGACCTCGGGGTTCTCGACGTACTCCTTGGTGAGCGTCTCGTACATCCAGTCGTCCACCACGCCCGCGGTGGCGTCGTACCCGAACAGGTAGTCCACGGTCGCGGCCATCTCGAACGCGCCTTTGTACCCGTGCCGCTGCATCGCGGCCATCCAGCGCGGGTTCACCACCCGGGCCCGGAACACCCGCTTGGTCTCCTCGGCGAGCGTCCGGGTGCGGACCTGGTCGGGGACGGCGGAGTCGCCGACGTACGCCCTCGGGTTGGCACCGGTGAGGTGCCGGACCATGGCGACCATTCCGCCGTGGTACTGGAAGTAGTCATCGGAGTCCATGATGTCGTGCTCGCGGGTGTCCGCGTTCTTCGCCGCGACCTGGATGCGCCTGTAGGCCCGCTCCATGTCCGGCCGCGCCTCGACCCCGTCGAGGTTCTTGCCGTAGGCGTAGCCGCCCCAGACCGCGTACACCTCGGCGAGCTCCGCGTCGGTGCGCCAGCTGCGCGCGTCGACCAGCGGCAGCAGCCCGGCGCCGTACGCGCCCGGCCGGGACCCGAAGATCCGCGCCGTCGACCGCCGCAGGTCGCTGCCCGCGGCAACGTCCTCGTCCACGTGCGCCTTGAGGTAGTTGTGCTCCGCCGCCTCGTCCAGCGCCGCGACCGTCCGCACCGCCTCGTCGAGCAGTTGTACGACGTGCGGGAAGGCGTCCCGGAAGAACCCGGAGATCCGGATCGTGACGTCCACCCGCGGACGTCCCAGCTCTTCCAGCGGTACGACCTCGATGCCGGTGACCCGGCGGGAGGCGTCGTCCCAGGCCGGGCGGCAGCCGAGCAGCCACAGCACCTCGGCCAGGTCGTCGCCCTGGGTGCGCATCGCGGAGGTGCCCCAGACGGTGAGGCCGACCGAGCGCGGCCACTCGCCGGTGTCGGACTTGTGCCGCCGCAGCAGCGAGTCGGCCAGCGCGGCGCCGACGTCCCAGGCGTTGCGGCTCGGAATCGCCTTCGGGTCGACGGCGTAGAAGTTCCGCCCGGTCGGCAGCACGTTCACCAGCCCGCGGGTCGGCGACCCGGACGGCCCGGCCTCGACGAACCGGCCCTCCAGCGCGCGCAGCACGCCGGCCACCTCGTCGCCGGTGCGGGCCAGCCGCGGCACCACCTCGGTGGCCGCGAACCGCAGCGACTCCTCCACGGCCCGGCTCTCGCGCCCGAGCACCTCGGCCACCACGACCGGCACCTTCGCCGGCTCCCAGGCGAGGGTCTCCATGCCGACGACGAGCTTGCGCGCCACCGTCTCCAGCAGGTCGACGCCGTCCGCGCCGGTCACCGCCGGGCCGTCCGCGATCTCCGCGAGCGCCGCCAGGCCGTTGCCCTCGACAACCGATCCGGCGTCCGCCAGCAGCGCCGCCTCGTCCACGCCGAAGGCCTCCGCGAGCGCCGCGCGCAGGCCGCGCACCGCGCCGCTGACACCGCCCCACATCTGGTTCGCGCGCAGCACCGCGAGCACGAGGTTGACCCGTGCCTCACCGGCCGGCCCACCACCGAGCACGTGCAGCCCGTCGCGGATCTGCACGTCCTTGATCTCGCACAGGTACCCGTCCAGGTGCAGCACGAAGTCGTCGAACTCGTCGTCGTCCGGCTTGTCCTGCCGGTGCAGGTCGTGGTGCAGCTGCGCCGACTGGATCAGCGTCCAGATCTGCGCCCGCAGCGCCGGCACCTTGTCGGGGTCGAGCGCCTGGACCGTCGCGTACTCGTCGAGCAGGTGCTCCAGCCGGGCCATGTCGCCGTACGTCTCGGCGCGCGCCATCGGCGGCACCAGGTGGTCCACGATCACCGCGTGCGCGCGGCGCTTGGCCTGGGTGCCCTCACCGGGGTCGTTGACGATGAACGGGTACACCATCGGCAGGTCGCCGAGCACCGCGTCCGGCGCGCAGTCCGCGGATAACCCGATGCCCTTGCCGGGCAGCCACTCGAGGGTCCCGTGCTTGCCGAGGTGCACCATCGCGTGCGCCCCGAACCCGCCCTCGTCCTCACGAGCCTCCAGCCAGCGGTAGGCGGCGAGGTAGTGGTGCGACGGCGCCATGTCCGGGTCGTGGTAGATCGCCACCGGGTTCTCGCCGAACCCGCGCGGCGGCTGGATCATCAGTACGTCGTTGCCGAACCTCAGCGCCGCCAGAGCGATCGACGTGCCGTCGACGTACAGGCTTCCCGGCGGCTCACCCCACGCCGCGGTCATTGCCTCGCGCAACGATTCCGGCACGGCGCCGAACCAGCGGGAGTAGACCGGCAGCGGCACCTTCGCGACCGCGTTCGCGAGCTGCTCGTCGGTCAGCCAGTCGACGTCGTGCCCGCCGGCCGCGATCAGCCGGTGGATCAGCCCGTCGGCACCGTCCGGGCCTTCCAGCTCGGCCAGGTCGAGATCGCCCAGCTCGTAGCCGGCGGCCTGCAGGTGGTGG
>DASXRB010001028.1:0-9239 GCA_036506875.1 Kribbellaceae bacterium
CCTACCCGATCGGTTCACGATGCCCCGCTCGGCGAAATCGCGTGCGATGCCCCGGAAGCTGTCACCCGCGTGGATTCGGTCAAACAACTCCCGGACCGCCACCGCCTCCACCGGGTCCGGCTCCTGGCCCAACAGGCGGCCGTTGCTCGGGTCGTAGCGGCGGCGGTACCCGTACGGCACCCGGCCGTGCGGTTTCCCGTCCCGCGCGTTCGCCGCCATCGAACGCTTGGTGCGTTCGCTGATCTTCCACGCCTCGTGCTCCGAATCCACCGAATCCTCAAGCAGTGAGCGCCGGTCCCGCCCATTCGCCGGGTCGTAGGTGCGGCCATGCGTGGTCACGTGAATCCGCACCCCGCGCTGCTCGCACAACTCGATCAACAACACCCACTCCGACACCTTGCGGCTACCTCGCGACGACTCCCACAACATCAACAGGTCCGCACCGAACCGGTCGTTTTCCAGGTCCTTAATCAATTTCTCGAAGTCGTCGCGCGTCTTCCGCGCATACCGCGATGCGCTGCGGTCATCGTCGCGGTACGCCGCAGCCAGCGAGACACCAATCCGCGCGGCCTCGCGCTCGTTGTCATCGTGCTGCTCACCGGTCGAACGGCTCCGGCCGGAGCGGTCCTTCGACACCCGCAGATACTCCCGCCCCGTCACCGACGCCACGCCTGCCGCGCCGGGCAGATACTCCCGAGCCGTAGCCGCTGCCTCGATCAGCGAGCCGGCAGTCGGCCCCTGCACGTAGCTCGTGCCGCCTGTGTGCTTCGTAGCCTTGGTGGTGCGCTCCGGCGTGTTCGTCATGCTTCGAGGATAACGCCAAGTAGCGATCGTGCGGGTTGCCGGCGGTCGTGCGTGCGCCGTGCGGGTTGCCGGGGTCGAACGGATCGACGTGGTCGAGGTCGCAGTACCGGGCGGGGTGTCCGCAGCCGGGGAACCGGCAGCGCCGGTCGCGCTCGCGGACCCATCGGTCGAGCCGACGAGAGGGCGCGTACTGATCCGGCGGGCTGGCCGGTGGGTCGTCGGTGCGGTGCCACCGCACGGTGGTCGGGCGGGCGTGGCCCCTCGCCGGGCCAGAGGCGCGGATGAGGATGTCGACGAGGGCGGCCTGTGGGAGCGGGCCGTGGCCGGCGACGTCTCCGCCGGTGCCGGGTTCGCGGTCGAGGATGGCCGCGATCTCGGCGGCGGTGGCGTGAATCACCACCTCCGCCGCGGCGCCTGCCCGAACGTGCGCGTCGTCAACCACACCAACACCGACGCCCCGACCGGTCGCGGTGGCCGCACGACTCAGCTGACCGGCGCATGCCGCGTCCGCGTGGCCCGCCTCGGCACAGACCGCGTTTCCGCCGCCGGCTGCGGTGCTGGTGCGGCCGAGCAGGCGGGTGAGGGCGATGTCGGTGCGCAACTGGTCGAGGGTCCGGGGGTCGCCGCGCCGGTGAGGCAGGTCATGACGGCGGCAGCGTCGACGGCGTCGTGAGTCGAGATGAGCTCGGCGGTGCCGGTGTCGGCTTGGGTGACCATCCGGATCGCGCGCTGGTCGAGCTCACGGCGCCGGACCCGGTCGGTCGCGGCGGCGTCGCGGCGGGCGATCTCGCGGCGGGCCTGCTGCCTGATCCGCTGCTGCGGATGCGTCCGCGCCCACTCCACCAGCGCGGCCTCGGCGTCGCGGACCTGAGTCTCGTCGACCAGGGTGCCGAGCTCGTCGACGATGGTGAACGCGGCCCGCTCGGTCAGCTCCCCGGCCGCCAGTGCCGCCCGGGTGGCCGGGTAGTTGTGGACCAGCTCCCACGACCGCACGACCCGCGCGTTCGCCGCGCCCCGGTGCAGGTTCAACGCCAGGCCGACCTCGTCGCCGACCGAGCGCAGCAGCCCGCCATGCCAGCGTCGCTCGCCGGCGGCCGCGGTCCGGTCACCGGGCCCGGGCAGCTCATGGCCGAGGTCGGCGCACACGCCGCGGGTGGCGTCGTCGAACCGGGCCACCGCCTCCGCGCGCAGCGCGGCCAGCCGGCCGGTGACCCGCTCGATCGACTCCAGCCGGTCCAGCCAGCCCGCATCGGTGAGCTCACCGGTGTCCTGCGCCTCCAGCCGTTCCAGCAGCTCCGCGCCCGGATCCGGCTCATCGAGATCGAGAACCCCGTGCCGCCGCCGTGCACCCGCCAACCGGCGCGCCCGCGCGATGAACTCATCCACCTCCGCACCGGACGGCGGCCGCCAGCCCCGGTCCCACATCGACCCCGGCCGCGGCACCAGGCGCCCTGACGCGTCCCGCACCGCCCGCCCGCCGCAGCCCGCCGCGCGACCGCGCTCGCCGCCGTGCGCATCGCCGTGGCCCAGCCGGCGCCGCAGTGCGGCCACCGGGTCAGGGTCAGGAGCAGCGCCGGAGATCTCGGACATGATTCGATCGTATACTCGAATATTACGCACCGCCATCAATACGCTTCAGCCCAGAGCGAACACGACTCGACCCGCGGCCGGAGGCTCCCGAGCATGTCAGGCACAGCCGGCAATCCGGCTGGCTCCAGTCGCTCTCGTCCCGCTGTGCCGAGGGTGCGCACGAAGTTCGCGTGGCCACCGCATCGACTCGCCGCGGTGCTATCCCGATACGCGACGGCAGGCGTAGACGACGGCGTCCCGGCCGATCCGGGTCACGATCAAGGTCGCGGACTCGCCGCCCTTCGGGGACAGACGCTTGCGCAGGGCCGACGGCTCGACGTCCACACCACGCTTCTTGATCTCGAGCGTGCCGACACCGCGCGACCGCACCCAGGCGCGCAGAGCCTTCTCCTGATACGGCAGCACCTCGGTCACCTCGTACGCCGACGCCAGCGGTGTGGCCACCAGCGCATCCCCGGTGACATAGGCGATCCGCGGATCCAGCAACCACCCGCCGACCGCCCGGCACACGGCCGTCACCAAACCGGCCCGGATCACGGCACCGTCGGGCTCATAGACGTACCGTCCCGCCGGCGCGACGGACGGATCACCCGCATCGGCGTCGGTGACCGTCGTACCCGAAGGCAACAGCGTGGCCCGCCGTCGTACAGCCGATCCCGACAGCGACCCCGACCACAGCGCGGCCTCCTTCACCTCGCCGGTGTGGCTGACCCACTCCGCTTCGACCCCGGCCGGCACCGCGGCGTGCGGGATCCCCGGCGCCACCTTGACGCACGCGGTCCGCGCCAGCAGCGCGGTCACGAAGGACCACGGCGGCGAGTACGCGCCGACGTCGAAGACCCGGCGCCCGTCCGCGCGCCGCGCGGGATCGGCGAAGACGACGTCGTACGACGAGAACCCCGCCGACTCCGCCTCGCCGACCGCTACCGTGCCGGAAAGGCCGAGTGCGGACAGGTTGGCCCGGGCGACGGCGGCCGTGAGGGGGTCGCGTTCAACGGCGTCGCACCGCAGGCCGGCGCGCGCCAGCGCGACCAGGTCGCCGCCGATCCCGCAGCCCAGGTCGATGACCGTTGCCGACGGCAACGTCGAGGCGATCCGCCGGGCCCGGTGCGCGGCGACCGTTGCCCGGGTGGCCTGCTCGAGGCCGTCGGGGGTGAAGTACATGACCGCCGCGTCCGGGCCGAACTTCGCGACAGCACGGTGCCGCAGCGCGGCCTGGGTGACGGCGGCGGTCACCAGCGCGGCGTCGTACGTGTGCCGCAGCGACGCGACGAGCGGCAGCTCCCCGCCTGGCCGGTACGACGCGCAGGCGGCGGCGAGAACGGCGTCGCCGGGTGGCGACAGCAGTGCGGTGAACGCGTCGTGATCCACCGCCACAGTCTGCCGCCACCCGGCGGGTCCCCGTCCGGCCGGCCGTCAGCTCAGAACGGGCTGTAGCACTTGACGGACTGGTGCCAGTGGCTGTCGCGCAGCTTCCACCGCATGGCCTTCATCAGCGCCGGGTCGTAGACACCGGTCGCGGCCAGCCCGTGCAGCTGCTGGACCCGGGCCACCGCGGCCCTGGTCTGGGTGCCGTAGACACCACTGACCGTCACGCTCGCGTTGTAGCACTCGCGCAGGTTGATCTGCAGCCGCGCGACGCTCCACACGTTGTCGCCCGGCTCGAGGTAGCAGCCGAAGTGGCTGGCGCCGGTCCGGGTGGTGGCCGACGGCAGGTCCACCCACCAGCCGTTGCCCGCGTAGCGCGCGTGGACGTCGTCGCAGAACGGGCTGTACGCACCCGGGCCCGGCGCCGCCGCCAGGGTCCGGCCGGCGAACGGCCGGTAGCACCTGCTGGTCTCCCGGTAGCCGTCGGTGTACGTGAACTCGCGCCACCGCATGGCCTTGAAGGTCTGCGGCCCGAAGACGCCGTCGACGGTGATGCCGTGCAGCCGCTGCACCTTCTCGACCGCGGCGCGGGTCTTGTCCCCGTAGTAGCCCGTCCCGCTGAGGTCGAACCCGTAACAGAACGCCAGCTGCCGCTGCAGCGCGGAGACGCCCCGGCCGCGGTCGCCGTACCTGAGGTAGCAGGCCGGGTAGTGCTCACCGGTCCGGGTGCGGACGCTCGGATGGTTGACGTACCAGCCGCTCCCGACCGGTGTCGTCGTACTGTCGTTGCACCACGGTGTGGTGCTCGCCGCGTGTGCCGGACCGGCCCCGGTGACCCCGGCGGTCACGGTCAGTGCCGCGCAGGCGAGCATGGCGCGGATCTTCATGAAAGTGCCCCCTTCCCCTCGTCGGCGTCGCGGAGTTGTGGCGTCGACTGGTGTAGGTGACGCTGGCGGCGGCCGTTCGGTTCTCGGCCTGCGGCCACGATTCGGGACCGTCCCGTGTTCGCTCTCGGCGAGACCGTTGGCACTCAAGTTGACCGAGTGCTAATCGCGGCCTAGATTCAGTGTTGGCACTCTCCACCCGAGGGTGCCAACGGCCGGGCGCCGCTGACCCCCGCGACGGCAGCGGTACGACGGCCGCACACGCACAAGCCACACAAGAACTCGACCGTGGAGGTCAGCAAGTGTCGGTCACGATCAAGCCGCTCGAGGACCGCATCCTCGTCAAGCCGCTCGAAGCCGAGCAGACCACGAAGTCAGGCCTGGTGATCCCGGACACCGCCAAGGAGAAGCCGCAGGAGGGCGAGGTCCTGGCGATCGGCCCGGGTCGCATCGACGACAACGGCAACCGTGTCCCGCTCGACGTCAGCGTCGGCGACAAGGTCATCTACTCGAAGTACGGCGGCACCGAGGTCAAGTACGACGGTGAGGACTACCTCATCCTGTCGGCGCGCGACATCCTCGCCATCGTCAGCAAGTGACGATCCCGCTCGATGACTGACACCGCTCCGGTGGCCGCGCCTCGACAGGCCCGGACGCCGGAGCGGTGTCGTCTTACCGGGCATTCCGGCGTACGACGCTGTAACAACACTGTAGAGAGGGACTGAGTTCTGCCATGCCCAAGATCCTCGAGTTCGACGAGAACGCCCGCCGCGCCCTCGAGCGCGGTGTCGACGCGCTCGCGAACACGGTCAAGGTGACGCTGGGGCCGAAGGGCCGCTACGTCGTCCTGGACAAGAAGTGGGGCGCCCCGACCATCACCAACGACGGTGTCACCGTCGCCCGTGAGGTCGAGCTGGACGACCCGTTCGAGAACCTCGGTGCGCAGCTGTGCAAGGAAGTTGCCACCAAGACCAACGACATCGCCGGTGACGGTACGACGACCGCGACCGTGCTGGCGCAGGCGCTGGTCCACGAGGGCCTGCGGGCCGTCGCGGCCGGCGTGAACCCGATGGGCCTGAAGAAGGGCATCGACGCCGCCGTGGCCGCGGTCAGCGAGAAGCTGATCGAGACCGCGCGCGAGGTCTCCTCCAAGGACGACATGGCCCACGTCGCCACGATCTCCGCGCGTGACGAGGAGATCGGCACCCTGATCGCCGAGGCCTTCGACAAGGTCGGCAAGGACGGCGTGATCACGGTCGAGGAGTCGAACACGTTCGGCACCGAGCTCGAGTTCACCGAGGGTATGCAGTTCGACAAGGGCTACATCTCGCCGTACTTCATCACCGACACCGAGGCCGGCGAGGCCGTGCTCGAGGACCCGGCGATCCTGATCCACCAGGGCAAGATCTCCGCCGTCGCGGACCTGCTGCCGCTGCTGGAGAAGGTCGTCCAGGCCGGCAAGACGCTGCTCATCGTCGCCGAGGACGTCGAGGGCGAGGCGCTGTCCACGCTGGTCGTGAACAAGATCCGCGGCAACTTCACCTCGGTCGCGGTCAAGGCGCCGGGCTTCGGCGACCGCCGCAAGGCGATGCTGGAGGACCTGGCGATCCTGACCGGCGCCCAGGTCGTCGCGCCGGAGGTCGGCCTGAAGCTCGACCAGGTCGGGCTGGACGTGCTCGGCTCGGCGCGCCGGATCGTGGTGACCAAGGACGACACCACCGTGGTCGAGGGCGCCGGCAAGGCCGACGCGATCGACGAGCGGGTGCGCCAGATCAAGGCGGAGATCGAGAACACCGACTCCGACTGGGACCGCGAGAAGCTGCAGGAGCGGCTGGCCAAGCTGGCCGGCGGCGTCTGCGTGATCAAGGTCGGCGCGGCCACCGAGGTCGAGCTCAAGGAGAAGAAGCACCGCATCGAGGACGCCGTCTCGGCGACCCGCGCGGCGATCGAGGAGGGCATCGTCGCCGGCGGCGGCTCGGCCCTCGTGCACGCGGCCCGCGTGCTCGCCGACGGCCTCGGCCTCAGCGGTGACGAGCTGGCCGGTGTGAACATCGTCCGCAAGGCGGTCGTCCAGCCGCTGCGCTGGATCGCCGAGAACGGCGGCAGCGAGGGATACGTCGTGGTGGCCAAGGTGGCCGAGCTGGAGCCGGGCAGCGGCTTCAACGCCGCCACCGGCGTGTACGGCGACCTGATCGCCGACGGCGTCCTGGACCCGGTGAAGGTGACCCGCTCCGCGCTGGCGAACGCCGGCTCGATCGCGGCGATGCTGCTCACCACCGAGACGCTGGTCGTGGACAAGCCCGAGGACGAGGAGCCGGCCGCGGCCGGGCACGGCCACGGGCACGGTCACGGCCACGGGCACTGAGCCCAGGGTATTTAGACCTGACGGGCCTGGGACCTTATCCCTGTTTCGTCACGGTTCGTAACATTTTCGGGTGGCCGATCACCGTCTGGCTCTGGCCAACGGTGATCGGCCGCCGTACGATCAGTCGGGCTGGCCGGGGACTGGACATATCGGGGAGGCGAAGTGGCACAGGCGCGTACGACGCACGCCGCTCGCGATCGCATGGAGCTGCGGGATCTCGCAGCGTTGGCCGGAAAAGGTGACCGCACAGCCGTGAACGACCTGCTCACGCGGGTTCGCGCGGTTGCGCTGCGTTACGTCCGGTCGCGCCTGTGGACCTATCCGGGCGGTGCCGACATGGTCGACGACGTGGCCCAGGAGGTCTGCGTCGCCGTCTTCGGCGCGCTGAACCGCTACCGGGACGAGGGCCGCCCGTTCGAGGCCTTCGTGTACGGGATCGCCGCACGCAAGGTGGCCGACGCCCAGCGGGCGTTCGCCTCCGCCGACTACTCCACGTCCGACGTGCCCGACGGCGCCGACGAGGCGCCCACGCCGGAGGAGCACGCGGTCCGCTTCTCCGAGGTGCAGCACGCGATGGACCTGATGGACCGGCTGCCGGACAAGTTGCGTGAGATCCTTGTGCTGAGGGTGGTCGCGGGGCTGTCCGCCGAAGAGACCGGCAGGGCGTTGAGCATGACACCGGGGGCGGTGCGGGTGGCCCAGCACAGGGCGTTGAACACGTTGAGGGGACTTGTCGGACAGGCCAGTACCGGCCACGGAGCGAAGGAGGTGCGTCATGGCTGAGCGGTTTGACCTGGATGCGATCGCAGCGGACGACGCACTCCTGGACCTGCTCGCGGCCGGTGGCGACGACGTCTTCGACCTGCGGCACGGCGACGACGTCGCCGTACAGCTGCTGGCCGGACTGCGGCTGGCCGTCGAGGACGTCAGCGAGCGGCCCGAGCCGGCGCTCGCCGACACCGAGGGCTTCCTGGCCCGGGTCGCGGCGCGCAACCCGGTGACCGATCCGTTGGCCCGCAAGGTCGCCGCGCGCGGCCTGGCGCTGAGCGTCGCGGCCGTCGCCGCGCTGTCCGTCTCGGGTGTCGCGGCCGCCGTGACCGGCGACCCGCTGGCGCCGTACGAGAAGGTCATCGAAGGGGTCGTCAACGTCGTCCGGCCGAAGACGACGCTGCCGGTCGAGAAGCTGGACGGCCTGGTGATCGGCTCCAAGGCGAAGATGGTCGCCGCGGAGTACGACTACGTCACCCGGCACAAGTACGCCAAGCACGGCGACGAGGGTGACGGGACGCTGGTCGACCCCCTCGACAGCCGGGTCGTCCCGCCGCAGCAGCGCGACCTGGCGCGGCCGCCGGTGGACGTGCGGCCGGGGGAGCCGACGGTGACGCCGGTCGAGCCGACGACGACCGAGACCACGGCCGGCGAGCAGAAGTCGACGCCGCCGACGGATCCGACCACCGACCAAACCACGACGGAGACCACTCCGGAGCAGCCCACCGAGACCACGCAGCCGACCGACACGTCGACGACTACGGACACGACCCAGCCGTCCGACACGTCGACGACCACGCCCACCGGCTCCGACTCCGGATCGGCGGAGGTCTCCGACGGGAGCGGTACGACGGGCGACGGCACCTCCTCGACCGGCTCGGACTCCACCGACGGCAGTGGTACGACGACGACCGACGACGGTGGCGCGCAGTCGACGGACGACTCCACGACGGGGTCGGTCCCGGCCGATCCGGTGGCGACCGCCGAGCAGGTGACCGCGACGGTCGAGCAGGTCGTCGAGGCCGCGACGGAGGCTCTCGAGCAGGTCGCGACGACCGTCGACGCCGCGACCTCGAGCGCACACACGGCGCGGCACGCGGCCGCGGTTCCGGTCGACTCGGCCGGTGGCATCAAGGACCCGGCGCTGCGCGCCGCGGTAGGCCACGGCTCGCTGGCGGCCCACGCGCGCTGACGTCGTACGCGGGTAGGAGGCGCCGCCGGCTGTTCGGTGGCGCCCAGTAGGATGGTGCCTTCCTCCCAGCCCCCGGATCAGCTCGCTCGGAAAAGGTGCCTGCCAGCCTCATGGACATCACGCCAGCCGGAGTCCCCGACAAGTTCGCCGTACTAGGTCTGACCTTCGACGACGTGCTGCTGCAGCCGGTCGAGTCGGACGTGATCCCGTCCGAGGTCAGCACGCGGACCAAGGTCAGCCGCAACATCGAGGTCAACATCCCGCTGCT
>DASXRB010001029.1:0-1992 GCA_036506875.1 Kribbellaceae bacterium
TCCCCTCCGGCCGCCCGGCGCCTCAGTCGTTTGGCTCTAGTTCACCAAACCGGCTTCCCTGATTCAGCAGATATCTAAACTTTGGTTACTGTTTAGCACGCAGTTACTGTCTGATACCAGATTGTCGGTCGGCTACTATGAGTAACCATCCGACGGGTTCAGTCCCGGTGCGACCTGCCGGGAAGGGTGAGCATCCGGTCCAGAGCGGTCTTGGCGTCACGCTCCGTGTCCGTGTCGACCCGGATCGGGTTGACAACCGTGCCCGCCACCAGGTTCTCCAGGGCCCACACGAAATGCGGCAGGTCGATCCTGTTCATCGTGGCGCAGTAACAGACGGTCTTGTCCAGGAAGACGATGTTCTTGTCCGGGTGCCGCGCGGCCAGCCGCTGCACCAGGTTGAGCTCGGTGCCGACCGCCCAGGACGTGCCGGGCTCGGCGGAGTCGAGGGTCTTGATGATGTACTCCGTCGACCCGACCAGGTCGGCCTTGGTGACCACCTCGTAGCGGCACTCCGGGTGCACCAGCACCTGCACGCCGGGGATCCGGGCCCGCACGTCGTCCACCGACTCGGGGGTGAAGCGGCCGTGCACCGAGCAGTGCCCGCGCCACAGGATCATCTTCGCGGCCCTCAGCTGGTCGGCGGTCAGGCCGCCGCCCGGCTTGTGCGGGTCGTACACCACGCAGTCGTCCAGCGTCATGCCCAGCTTCAGCACGGCGGTGTTGCGGCCGAGGTGCTGGTCGGGCAGGAACAGCACCTTCTCGCCCTGCTCGAAGGCCCACCGCAGTGCGGTGTCGGCGTTGCTGGAGGTGCAGACCGCGCCGCCGTTGCGGCCGCAGAACGCCTTGATGTCCGCGCTGGAGTTCATGTACGTCACCGGCACCGTGACGCCGGCCAGGCCGGCGTCGGCGAGCGCGTCCCAGGCCGCCTCGACCTGCTGGATGCGCGCCATGTCCGCCATCGAGCAGCCGGCCGCGAGGTCCGGGAGGATCACCGTCTGCTGGTCACTGGTCAGGATGTCCGCGGACTCCGCCATGAAGTGCACACCGCAGAAGACGATGTACGGCGCGTCCGGGCGGGCCGCCGCGTCCCGGGCGAGCTTGAACGAGTCGCCGGTGACGTCCGCGAACCGGATCACCTCGTCGCGCTGGTAGTGGTGCCCGAGCACGAACACCTTGTCGCCCAGCGCCGCCTTGGCCTTCAGCGCCCGCTCGACCAGGTCCGGATCCGATGCCGGCGGCAACGACCCGGGGCACTCGACGCCGCGCTCGGAGTGCGGGTCGGTCTCGCGGCCGAGGAACAGCAGCGGAAGGGACTTGCCGGTCGCGTCAGCGGTCGTTGTCACGGCACCCATCGTGCCACGCGGGCCGCGGGCGCCGGCGTGACGGCGCTCACGCTGGACACTGGGCTGCGTGGACATGGGTGAACACGACCGACGGCCCGCGGGGCTGGTGCTGGCGGCCGGGGCCGGCCGGCGGATGGGCGGCCCGAAGGCGCTGGTGCTGGACGAGGGCGGCACCCCGTGGGTGGTCCGTGCGACCCGTGCCTTGGCCGACGGCGGCTGCGACCCGGTGCTGGTCGTGGTCGGCGCTGAGGCGCCGGCGGTCGCCGCCGTACTCACCGGCCTCCCGTGCGCGGTCGTCGAGGCGACCGGCTGGGCGGAGGGGATGGGAGCCTCACTCCGGGCCGGCCTCACCGAGCTGGCGCGGCGCCCGGCCACGGACGCGGTGCTGATCGCCCCGGTCGACGTCCCGGGCCTGTCGGCGGCGCTCGTACGACGGATCGGCGCGGAGACCGGGCGGGACTCGCTCGCACGGGCGGTGTACGACGGCCGGCCGGGCCACCCCGTGCTGATCGGGCGTGACCACTGGGACGGGGTGCTCGAGCACGCAGCGGGAGACCTGGGTGCCAGGGCCTATCTCGACGCTCACCCGCCGCTGGAGATCGAGTGCGCCGACCTCGACGACGGCACCGACGTGGACACCGTGGACCAG
>DASXRB010001030.1:0-9054 GCA_036506875.1 Kribbellaceae bacterium
GCGACCGAACGGCTCGGTGCCTACGTGCGCGGCGGCCTGACCAAGCGCGAGAACAAGCACGTGCGCGAGCACATCGACGAGTGCGCGAAGTGCACCGCGCTCTACCTCGAGCTCGTCGAGGTCAACAGCGCGCTGCCGGCACTGCTGGCCCCGGCGCTGCTCGGCACCGCGGGGATCGGCTACCTGGCCGCGAGCGGCGTCAAGGTCGGCGGTCTCGGCCTGGTCGGCGGCCTGTGGTCGAAGGTCACCGCGAACGGCACCCGTACGGCGGTCACCGCCGGCACCGCGACCGCTGTCGTCGCGGCCGGGGTGATCGGCGTGTGGGCTCTCACCAAGGGCGACGACCAGCAGGTGGCCCAGAATCCCCCCGCGGTCATCACCACGGAACCGACGGTGCCGCCGGCCACGACGCAGCCGCCGCAGTCGAAGCCCACGCAGTCGCCGAAGACGACCGCACCGACGACGGCGCCGACGACCGCGCCCACGATCGCTCCGACGACGGTTCCGACGACCCCGCCACCGACGACGGTGCCGACGAGCCCGCCGACCGTCCAGCCCACCGTGACGCCGACCCGGACCGCGAGCCAGCCGCCGGCCACGCTCGACGAGGGCCTGCTGACGATCGAGACGCCGCGCGTGGCCGTCCGGGGCCGGACCGCGCCGTACGTCGCGGTGAGCCCGGCCGCGGCCCCGTCCCAGCAGCGCAAGCTGACCGTGTCCCCGAAGGCCGGCATGGCGAAGGTCACCGTGCGGATCACGTACGGCGCCCGGCTGTCCTGGCCGCTGAAGGGCAACCCGGCCGGGTGGACCTGCGCGGTCGACAGCGCGGCCCGGAACGGCCTGTGCACCGCGGCCGACCCGGCACACCCGGCGGTGCTGACGGTCGGCTTCGAGGTCCCGGACGGCGGCTCGCACGCGGACCGGACGTTCACCGCGACCGCGCGCACGTACGTGCGCGGCGCGACGGTGCCGCGCTACTACGACGGCGACAGCGACACGGTGCAACCGGCCGGCAGCAACGACACGGTCCTGGACGTCTCGCCCAGCGGCGACGACCGGGTCCTGCAGGTCACCCCGGCGGACGACAACACCGGCCCGGTCGTGCTCGAGCTCAACTACGGCTCGGCGCTGAGCTGGCCGGTGTCGGGCAGCCCGGGCGGCTGGACCTGCGACGCGCACGACCAGTCCTGTACGGCGGCCGACCGGCAGCGCCCCGCCCCGCTGACGCTGTCCTTCCGTGCGCCGGAGGGCGGTTCGGCGGCGGACCGGACGTACCGCGTGACCGCGCGGGCCGGGCAGCTGTACGACACCGAGGCCGAGACGCTGCCGTCGGTGTACGACGCCGAGTCGCTGCTGCGGATCGACAAGCGCTACGCAGGCTTGTGGAACTACAAGGTCGACGTCTTCGTCGCGCCGCCGCGCCGCACCGGCTTCGTGTCGGTGCGGATCGAGTACGGCGCCGCTCTCCAGTGGTTCTGGCGTGACCACTCGCGCTGGTCCTGCCGGCCGGCGGGGTACCACACCGTCGAGTGCGGCACCTCCGACATCGCGTCGGCCGGACCGCTGCGCGCGATCGTGCACGTCTTCGTGATCGGCACGGACACCGACGCGCACCTCACCGCCACCGCTCGGGCGGTCGCCGGTAGCTGGTCGGTGTCCGACACCGACGGGTACGCCGACATCCGCGGGGACTGGAGAGGGCACGGCCTGCTCGGCCGCGTCCCCGAGGAGCTCCAGCCGTGGCAGCGGAAACGCTTTGCCCGCCGCTGACACCGCCACCTACCCTGGGTGCTGCTTGCACTGACGGAACCGAGTAGCGATCGGGTCCCTGTGTCCGAGAGAGCCGCCCCTCCGGCTGTGAGGGCGGCGCACAGGCCGGTCGTGAAGACACTCCCGAGCGAGCCGCAACGCAAGAGGCCGTGGCAACCCGTCATGGCGAAGGTGTGGTGGCACCGCGATGTCCCCGTCGCCCACACCTCCGGGGTTTCGACCCCCAGTCAATTGACTGGGCCACGGAGGTGAGAGCAAGCATGAGACAACGCATCCTCAGCACCGCGCTGCCGTCCTACACAGGGCAGACCGTCACGGTCGCGGGCTGGATCCATCGCCGCCGCCGGCTGGCGGCCGTCAGCTTCCTGATCCTGCGCGACCGCGCCGGGCTGGCCCAGGTCGTCGTCAAGGAGCCCGCGGCGCTCGCACGGCTCGACGAGCTCGGTGAGGAGACCGTCGTCCGGGTGACCGGGACGGTGGCCGCCAACCCGCAGGCGCCGGGCGGGGCCGAGCTGGTCGACCCGGTGATCGAATCGCTCACCGAGCCGGCGCACACTCCCCCGCTGGAGCTGTGGCGGCCGTCGGTCGGCGCGAGCCTGCCGGTGGTGCTGGACCACGCCGCGGTGTCATGGCGGCACCCGGCGGTGCGGGCCGGCTGGGAGATCGCCGCCGCGTCGCTGCACGGGTTCCGGACGACGCTGGACGGGCTCGGCTTCACCGAGATCCAGACGCCGAAGATCGTCGGCTCCGCGACCGAGTCGGGGGCGAACGTGTTCGCGCTGGACTACTTCGGCCGGCCGGCGTACCTGGCGCAGTCGCCGCAGTTCTACAAGCAGACGATGGTCGGCGTGTTCGAGCGGGTCTACGAGGTCGGGCCGGCGTTCCGGGCCGAGCCGCACGACACCGTGCGGCATCTCGCGGAGTACGTGTCGCTCGACGTGGAGCTCGCCCTTCTCGATGGACAGGGCGTCGAGGACCACCGCGACGTGCTGGAGGTCGTACGACGGACCGTCGGCGGCATGCTCGAAACGGTCGCGTCGCGGGCGGCGGGTGCGGTCGAGCGGCTCGGGATCACGCTGCCGGTGATGCCGGCCGAGATCCCGGTGCTGCACTTCAGCGAGGCGCTGAAGATCGCGGGCGCGGACCCGGACGAGCCGGACCTGGCACCGGCCGACGAGCGCGCGATCGGTGAGTGGGGCCTGCGCGAGCACGGCAGCGAGTTCGTCGCGGTCGAGGGCTACCCGATGGTGAAGCGGCCGTTCTACACGCACCCGCAGCCGGACGAGCCGCGCTGGTCGAACTCGTTCGACCTCATCTTCCGCGGACTGGAGATGATCACCGGCGGGCAGCGGCTGCACCGGTACGGCGACTACGTGGCGGCCCTGGAGGCCCGGGGCGAGTCGCCCGGCGACCCGTCGTACGCGACGTATCTGGAGGCGTTCGCGCACGGCATGCCGCCGCACGGCGGGTTCGCGATCGGCCTCGAGCGCTTCGTCTCCCGCCTCACCGGCGCCGAGAACGTCCGCGAGGTCACCCTCTTCCCCCGCGACCTCCACCGCCTGACGCCCTGACGCGGCGATCCGGGGTGGGTCTGAGGTCCACTCCGGATCGGTGCGAGTCGGTCACTGATCGTTAGCAAAGATCGGTAGTCTCGTGACATGGAGTACGACGTACGTTCCGCTGAGACGCTGCGTTGGGGGCTCGAACGGCGCGGGCAGGTGGAAGCACTCGTCGTGCTGGCCGTCGTACTGCTGTATCTGCTGGTCCCGAAGGCGGTGAACGCGCACGTCCATGGTGCGGAGACCACGGTCGAGGCCGGGGACCACGTCACGCTCGACGCGATCGGCGACGGCTCGGCCAAGCTGGACCTGTCCGCGCTCGCCGGGTGGACGCTGCCGCCGTCCGCGTCCGACGACAGCGTGCTGGTCACGCGCGGCGACGCGAAGGTCAGCATGCGGCTGGTCGGCAACGTCCGGAACGCGGCGCTCGCGTTCGACCGGCTGCCGCGGGTGCTGCGGCTGTCGGACCCGAAGGCGACCTGGTCGCGCACCGGCGACTTCCGCGGCGACCGCGGCCTGACCGGCTACCGCGGTGAGTTCACCACCAGCACCAGGACCGGCTCGCTGTTCCTCGCCGGGCGGGACGAGACCGCGCTGTTCGTGCTCGTCAGCGCGCCGTCCGCCGAGCTGGAGGACGCCACCGACGCCGCCGAGACGGTGCTGGACGACGCGGAGGTGTACCGGTGAGCCGGGTACCGGCGGCGGTGAGCGAGGCCGAGCGGATCGTGCTCCGGCCACGCCGGCTGATCTTCTGGGTGTACCTCGGGCTGGTCGGCTACAGCCTGGCCACCTTCGGCGTGCTGATGGTCCGGCAGGCGTCGGTGGTGCCGGACGCGGTGGTGATCGCGATCGTCGTACAGGCCGTCATCGGGATCGTCATCTACCTGCTGATCCGGTGGCTGGACCTGTTCGAGAAGGAGCCGCGATCACTGATGGCGGTGGCGTTCGTCTGGGGTGCCGTGGTGGCCACCGCGACCGCGCTGCAGGCGAACACAGGCGCGATCGGGCTGGTCACCAAGCTCGGCGGCACGGCCGTGTCCGAGCGCTGGGCGCCGGCCATCGCCGGGCCGCTGACCGAGGAGGCGCTCAAGGTGCTCGGCGTGCTGGCGGTGATCCTGCTCGCCCGCGAGCAGGTGCAGCGCAGCCTGGACGGGCTGGTGTACGGCGCGTTGTCGGGGCTGGGCTTCGAGCTCGTCGAGAACGTGCTGTACGCGATCAACCTGGCGGTGCAGGACCCGAACAGCGACAAGGCCGCCGGGATCGCGATCTCACTGGCCCGGTTGTTCCTCGGCTTCGGCCTGCACCCGATGTGCACCGGGATGGCCGGGCTCGGGATCGCGTACGCGTTCACCCGGACCGACCGCACGCGGTGGCAGCGCGTCGGCGTCGCGGTGCTGCTGTACCTCGCCGGCTACGCGATGCACTTCCTGTGGAACTCGCCGCTGCTCACGCCGGCCGAGCCCGGTGTCGGCACGCTGGGCAGCAGCGCGCTCAAGTACGGCGTCCTGCTGGTCTTCTTCTTCCTGTGCTACCGGTACGGCGCCCGCTTCGACTTCAGCTGGTTCGCCGCCACCATGAAGGACGAGGATCCCGACATCCTCACCGCCGCCGAGCTGCAGGCGCTGCGCACCAGGCGGTCACGGCGCAAGGCCCGCCGGGTCGCCGGCCTGAAGTTCGGCACCCCGGGCCGGCACCTGGCTCGCGAGCTGCAGCACGCCCAGCTGGCCGTGGCGCTCGCACGCGAGTGCGACGCACCGCCGGAGGTGCTCGACACCGCCCGGCAGCGCGTGCTGGCGATCCGCCGGAAAGCCGCCGAATGGGCGATGCCGCGACGAGCGGCCGGGCGCCCATAACCACTCACTGAGGTAAGAAGGAGACATGACTATCGTGCGTGCGATCGCCCGCCCGTTGCTGTCCGGCACCTTCATCGTCCAGGGCGCCAAAGCGGTGCGGAACCCGGATCCACTGGTGCCGAGGGCCAAGCCGGTGGCGGACCGGATGGTTCCGCTGCTGAAGAAGGTGGCGCCGCCGCAGGTCGGCGACCGGATCCCGGAGAGCACCAAGACCCTGGTCCGCCTCAACGGCGCCGTCCAGGTCCTCGCCGGGGTCGCCTTGGCGAGCGGCACCGGGCGCCGGCTGGGTGCGACCGCGCTGGCCGCGTCGATGGTCCCGACCACCCTGGCCGGGCACCGCTTCTGGGAGAAGGACAACCCGACCGACCGGGCCGCCGACCAGGTGCAGTTCCTGAAGAACCTCGGCCTGCTGGGCGGTCTGCTGCTCGCCGCGGTCGACACCGAGGGCAAGCCGGGTGTCGCCTGGCGAGCCACCCACGGCGCCCAGGTGGCCAAGCGCGAGACCCGCCGCGCCGCCAAGGCGGCCAAGCGCGACGCCCGCCGTGCGGTGAAGACCGCGCGCCGCGAGGCCCGTCTCGCCGCTCGGCTGGCCAAGGCCGAACTGCCGTTCACGGACTAGTCTTCTGGCCGTGACGTCACGCGAACCGGGCTGGCCGGCTCCCCATCCGCACGGCCCGGTGTCGGGCACCGTCACCGTTCCCGGCTCGAAGTCGATCACGAACCGCGCGCTCATCCTGGCCGCGCTCGCCGACGGCCCGTCGGCGCTGACCGGTGTGCTCGCCGCGCGCGACACGACCCTGATGCGCGGCGCGCTGACCGCGCTCGGCACCGGCATCACCGAGTACGACGGCGTCGTCACGGTGACCCCCGGCTCGCTGAAGGGCCCGGCCGAGGTCGACTGCGGCCTGGCCGGGACCGTCATGCGGTTCGTGCCACCGGTCGCCGCGCTGGCCGACGGGCCGGTGTCCTTCGACGGCGACCCGTACGCGCGCGAGCGCCCGATGAGCGTCGTGCTCGACGCCCTGCGCACGCTCGGCGCGCGCATCGAGGACGAGGGCCGCGGCACCATGCCGTTGACGGTGCACGGCACCGGCTCGGTCCGCGGCGGCGTCGTCACCGTGGACGCGTCGGCGTCGAGCCAGTTCGTGTCCGCGCTGCTGCTGGCCGGGGCCCGGTACGACGAGGGCGTCGACGTCCGCCACGACGGCAAGCCGGTCCCGTCCCTGCCGCACATCGACATGTCGGTGCGCATGCTGCGCGAACGCGGCGTCGAGGTGGACGACAGCGACCCCAACCGATGGATGGTCTTCCCCGGCCTGATTGCCTCCTGTGACACCGCGATCGAGCCGGACCTGTCCAACGCCGCTCCGTTCCTGGCCGCGGCCGTGGTCACCGGCGGGTCGGTCACCGTGACCGGCTGGCCGGAGCACACGACCCAGCCGGGCGGCCTGCTCCCCGAGATCCTCACCCGCTTCGGCGCCGAGGTCGCCCGGACCGAGGCCGGCCTGACCGTGACCGGCACCGGGCAGGTGCACGGCGTCGACCTGGACCTGCACGACGTGGGTGAGCTGACCCCGGTGATCGCCGCCGTCGCGGCCGCCGCCTCCGGGCCGTCGTACCTGCGCGGCATCGCGCACCTGCGCGGCCACGAGACCGACCGGCTGGCCGCCCTGGAGACCGAGCTGAACGCCCTCGGCGGCGACGTCGCCCAGACCGCCGACGGCCTCGAGATCCGCCCGAAGCCCCTGCACGGCGGGGTGTTCGGCACCTACCACGACCACCGGATGGCCCAGGCCGCCGCTGTCGCCGGACTCGTTGCCGAGGGCATCGAGATCGAGAACGTCGCGACCACCGCGAAGACCATGCCCGAGTTCCCGGACCTGTGGTCGCGGCTCGTGGGCGGCGCGGCGGGCTGATGTCGCGGTACGACGAGCACGCACAGTACGACCGGCCGAAGCGCCGGACCCGGCCGCGCACCAAGGACCGGCCCTCGTACGACGATGCCGTCATCGCCCACGTCCTCACCGTCGACCGCGGCCGGTACACCTGCCGGATCGGCGACCCTGGTGATGCCGGCCGCCTCGTCACCGCGATGAAGGCCCGGCAGCTCGGCCGCAAGGGCGTCATCGTCGGCGACCGGGTCCGTCTCGACGGCGACAGCAGCGGCACCGAGGGAACCCTGGCCCGCATCGTCGAGGTCGAGCCCCGCGACACCCTGCTGCGGCGCAGCGCGGACGACGACGACCCGGTCGAGCGCCCGCTGGTCGCGAACGCCGACCAGCTCGTCATCGTCGTCGCCGTCGCGAACCCCGAACCCCGCCAGGGCCTCATCGACCGCTGCCTGGTCGCGGCGTACGACGGCGGCCTGGAACCGCTGCTGTGCCTCACCAAGACCGATCTGGCCGACCCGGCAGCGCTGCTCGCGACCTACGACCCGCTCGGCGTGGACGCGGTGTCCACCCACCGCGACGGCGACCTGACGCCACTCGTCGAGCGGCTCCGCGACCGCACCAGCGTGCTGGTCGGGCACTCGGGCGTCGGCAAGTCCACCCTGGTCAACGCGCTCGTCCCCGGCGCCGACCGCGCCACCGGCCTGGTGAACGTCGTCACCGGCCGGGGCCGCCACACGTCCACCAGTGCGCAGGTCCTGCGGCTCCCGTTCGGCGGCTGGATCATCGACACCCCCGGCATCCGCTCGTTCGGCCTGGCCCACGTCGACCCCGCGAACCTGATCCAGGCCTTCCCCGACCTGGCCGCCGAGACCGCAGACTGCCCCCGCGGCTGCACCCACGCCGCGACCGAGCCCGACTGCGCCCTCGACGACGCCGTCGCCGCAGGCCGCATCGACCCCGACCGCGTCACGTCGTACCGCCGCCTCCTCGCCAGCCGCGAGGGCCGCGACTGACCTGCGGCTCCCAGTGCGCTGCCTCTGGCAAAAGTTCCGCGAGATGCACACCGCTATCGATGTTGCACACTGCTAGCGATGTGCAATTTGCGGAACCCGCTCCCGAGAGAGGAGGCACGGATCGTTCGTACCCATGAGCCGCATCAGGCGGGGCGTTGCGGCCGCAGGTGCGGTATGTCCTCCAGCGGAGCGACGGGGACCTGCCTGCCCCGATAGACGACGTCCAGCCAAGGCCGTAACTCGGGCACGACCAACAGAGCGATCCGGACCGTGCCGTACATGAACGAGACCTCGGACGGACCATGGCCGCCGCGCACTGTCCACACCGCGCGATACCGGCTGCTGAGCGCGTTGGCGAACGTGTCGAGCCGGCCGGGGTCGCCTTCGACACTGACGGACACCTGCTCGATCCACGTCGCATCGACCTCGGCCGCGCCGAGCACGTGCGCGGCCGCGATCCCTTCGATGCGGTAGCTGCGGTCGCCGATCGCCTGCTGGATCAGATCGAGCTCGGCCTCGATCGACTGCGTCCCCGGCGTCGGCGGCGGCTCGAGTGGCTCCACCGTGAGGACCGGCTTGCGGTCCATCGCAGCCAGGATGCGGACGAACGCGTCCCACGGCGGCGTCACACGGCCACACTCGTAGGCGGAAACCTTCTGCTGGGTCAGCCCTGACCGTTTCGCGACCGTGCGCTGACTCATCAGCGAGCGGCGCCGCTCTCGATCGATCACCGCCGACAGGGCGTTGATCTCCGGCCCGCCCCCGGTCTCATCAGCGCCGGCATCATCGGAATTCATGACCCACAGATACGCCAATCGCTCGTCGCCGCGCGTCCGCAGATTTCGAAGCTGTGGATAACCGCTCGCGGCGCGCTGCCTCTCCTCGGAGAAGGTTTCGCGAGTTGCACATCGCTGTCGATGTGCAACACCGCTAGCGATGTGCAACTCGCGGAACCCTTTCGCAAGAC
>DASXRB010001031.1:0-1660 GCA_036506875.1 Kribbellaceae bacterium
CGACGGTTCCGATCGGAGCCACGCAGTACGCAAACCTGAATGGCGACGTCGACCTCGACAATGGCCCGTTCGCGCCACCGCCGGATCCCCGGCAGCCGGGCAATCCGCCGACGATCGCCGATGCGGTCGACGAGCGACCCACCGACGCGGTCTGGCGTAACAACACCCTGTGGCTCGTGGCCACGTTCCCGCACAACTTCGGCCCTGGTGATGTGGACACCGTTCGGATCATCCGGATCGCGACGGCCAGTGGGGCCGATGTCACCTTCGATGGAGTGGTGGGCGCCGCCGGCACCGACACCTTCATGGGCGGCGTCGGTCTCCTTGCCGACGGAACGCTCGTCCTGACCTATGAGACCTCGAGCCCGACGCAGCCTATCCGCTCGGCGGTGGTGACCTTCAACGACATCGACGGCCTCAGCTCGCCGCTCACCGTTGCCGACAGCGACGGAACGTACGGCGGGACTCGATGGGGCGACTACCAGGCGGTGGCGGTGGACCCGCTCGGCGGCGAGGCAGCATGGGTGGTCGGCGAGACGGCAGCCGCCGACGGAACGTGGCGAACGCACGTCGCACGCCTGACGTATGACGCGACGAGCCCGACCGCACCCGGTACGCCGACCCAGACCGTGGTCACGCCCAGCACCCTTTCCCAGGCCATCGCGACCCGCATCAGCTGGGCGGCCGCAACTGACGCTGGCAGCGGCATCGGCACCTACGTGGTGGAGACCGCGGTCGATGGCGGCGCCTTTGGCTCTCCGGCCACGATCACCGGCACCTCGATCGTCCGCGCGCTCTTGTTCGGGCATTCCTACCGGTTCCGGGTCAACGCGATCGACACGACTGGCAACGTGGGTCCCTTCGCAACCGGTCCGGCTTTCACGCCGACTCTCTACCAGCAGACGAGCGGAACCGTGTACAGCACCGGCTGGACGACCGCGTCCAGTTCCGCGTACAGCGGCGGGACCGCCAAGTCGGCGTCCATCGCCGGGAAGTACGTGACCTTCAGCTTCACTGGCCGGGCGGTCGCCTTCCTGTCGTACAAGAGCACGACCCGGGGCAGCGTCAAGATCTATGTCGACGGCGTGTACAAGAAGACGGTCAGCCTGTACAGCACCACGGTACGGACGCGGCAGTTGGTCTTTTCATACGCCTGGTCAGCCTATGGGAGCCACAAGCTGAAGCTCGTGGTGGTCGGCACGTCCGGTCATCCGCGGGTTGACGTCGACGGGTTCGCGGTCCTCAAGTAACCGGCGCGTCAACCCGGGAGTCGCGGGGCGTTAGGCGCGCCGCCGTCCGCGTCCGGCCCGGCGCCATCGGTGTCCTCGTCGCCCATCGCGTTCGCCCAGGGCCCGAAGAGCGTGTCGAAGTCGGCATCGTCGAGGAAGTCCTGCAGGGCCAGCGCGGTGGCCGCGTCCATGATCGCCGGGACGGCGAGGTCGCGGTTTGGCCCGCCGGCGGCAGAGCTCGGGTCGGGGCCCAGCGCGGCCTCGACCCATCCGCTCCGGTCGCTGGCGCCGGTCCGGCTCCAGTCGAGCAGCTCGTGCTGGAGCGCCCGGATGGCATCCCGGCGGCCGGACCGCTCGGCAAACGCCTGGGCGTGGTCGTGGGCGACCGCGCGTGCGGTTTCGTCCGTCCCTCGCCAGAAGGCGTGCAGCCG
>DASXRB010001032.1:0-4144 GCA_036506875.1 Kribbellaceae bacterium
TAACCGGGCCCGGGCTCGCCGCGCGATGTTCGCCGAGCTCGAGGTCACCGGCTTCCACGAGGCCGCTCCGGCCATGAAGTCGCCGCCGCCGTCCGCTTCGTGCCGATCCGGTACGGGTCGCTGCGTCCCCACGACGGCCGCGCCGCCGGGAGCCTGGTCGGTCGGTGGCGCCGACGAGCGGCGCCGGCAGTGGCTGCCAGACCTCGTCGTGGCCGCCGCCGGGATGATCGGCGAGGACGCGAGCGAGGGCGGCGAGGACGGCCGCGCCACCGTCGCATCAGGGCGCGACCGTGCTCGACATCGTCACCCACCCCTCGCGGCGGGCCCACCGACTGCTCGCGCAAC
Source organism: Kribbellaceae bacterium (assembly GCA_036506875.1). Taxonomy (GTDB): domain Bacteria; phylum Actinomycetota; class Actinomycetes; order Propionibacteriales; family Kribbellaceae; genus DASRHY01. The sequence goes on from DASXRB010001032.1 coordinate 346, forward strand.
ACAACGAGGCGCTCTGTGCGATCGCCGATGAGTTGGAGCGTACGCGGAACGCGATGACCGTTGCCCGTGTGCGGCAACTAGTCGCGGAGGACCGCCCTTTGTCCGCGAGCTGGCGGCCCGCTGGCCACGATCCGCACCCAGCTCACCTCACCCCGACCGGAACTGGCGATTCGCGACGGCCGGCAAGACCTGCGGCGAGCTTGGCCGCGGCGCCGTCGAAGCCGCGGGTGAAGCGTCGACCTGCTTGCCGTGCCGACACCGGAACCCGATGGCCCGCCAACGTGGCCCCGTGCGATGATCGATGCCTGGGTCGCTAGCTCAACTGGCAGAGCATTCGGCTGAGTAGCGCGTCCGCTCCCCGCCTGGGCGGTTATGGGAGCGCTTCCTTCTCCTTGTTGGACCGAAGGGTTCGGGGTTCGAGTCCCCGGCGACCCACTGTGCCGCGGCTGCGCGGCGGCAGCTGACGGTGTCGGGTCGGTCGCCCCTGACGTGGGCCACGACCAGCGGAACGGAGGGCCGCGTGCTCGAGAAGCTGATCATCCAGAAGACGCTGCGCGTGCCGGCGAGCACTGGCGCGGCCGGGGACGGCGCGCCGGTGGCCCGGCAGCTGGATGCGGCGCTGCTCGATGTCGGGTTCTCGACGTCGCGGGCGCTGCTGGAGCACGTCGGTGGCCTGGCTCCCGGGCCGGCGCTGGATCTCGCCGCGACGGTCGTGTCCGCGGTGCGTGAGCTGGTCGGCGACCACGTCCAGCACAACGCCTACTTTTTCGGGTTCCCGGACGACGTGCCGGACACCATCGAGTTCTGGACGGAGCGGCTGCGGGCGGTCGTGCTCACCGGCGGTGGCACGGCGACCGACGCGCAGCTGCGGGCCGCGGTCGTCGCGGGCGGGGTGAACCTGCTCGATCTGCCGGGCTACGGCACCTACCAGCACACGTACGCCGAGCTCCTGGATGCGCATGACGCGTTCATCTCCTCGGCCGGTGACCGGGTGACCCTGTTGCGCCTCGGCGATACCGCCGACGTGGAGGCGGAGCGGCTCTATCTGGCCCTGGCCGGCGGCTCGACGCCACACGGCGAGGCGGACCTGGCGATCCTGAGCGAGCTTGCCGTCGCCTGCGTGGACGGCGCGCAGCCGGCCGCGGTTCCCGTACGGGAGAACCGGGCCGTGCTCAACGGGATCCGGCTGGTCCTCGGCCGGCCGCTGATCGCCGTGGACACGACGACCGACGTACTGCGTCTGGCGTGCCAGGTGTCCGGCGGGGACGCGTCGCTCGCGGTACCGACACGGTTTCGTGCCTTTCGGCGGCGGGAGCGGCGGATCCTGTTGGCCGCGCTGAACGAGGTGGTCGGGGCGAGCCCGGCGAAGCTCGGTGACGTCGCGCGCTACGCGGAGCCGTGGAAGCGGCTCGGGGAGTGGTTGCATCCCCACGAGTACCACCAGTGGCCGCACGCGCGGGAGGTGTTCGCGGTGGCGCGGGGCGAGCGGCGGGTACCCAACCTTGCCGGCCGCGCGGAGGCGAAGATCCGGGCTGGCGCCGTCGGCTCGGCCGCGTCGCTGTTGTCGGCCGCACCGGGCCTGCTCCTGCGGTCCGCGGACCGGCTGCTGCGGCAGGCGCCGGCGTCGGAGCGAACCACGGTGATCGAAGCGGTGACGGGCGCGCTCGGCTCGGCGTCGGGCCGGGTGCTGTGCTCGCTGCGGGAGCATGTCGGCAACCGGCTGACGCCCGCGTCCGCCCGGATGTACGCGAACCGCTCGCGGCGCGCGTGGGTCGGGCCGGACAAGCGACCGCCGCTGCTGGCCGAGCTGGTGGCCGAGTTGTCGTCGTTGCTCGACGCGGCGATCAGCGCCCGGCTGCCGGAGCCGGAGCGACCGCTGCTGGTGGACCCGGAGGTGCTTGACGTCGCGCTGCCGCTTTCCGGCAAGGCGGCCGAAGGCGGGTTCGTGGTGCTGCCGAGGGGGTCGCGGGCGCCGGTCTCCGGTGAGCTACTGCGCTTCTTCACGTACTGGCGGCAGACCAGTCGGCGCACGGACTACGACCTGTCGGTGCTGCTGCTCGACGATGACTTCCACACGGCGGGCCAGGTGTCCTGGACGAACTACCACCAGGACGGCGCGGTGCACTCCGGCGACATCACCGACGCGACGAATGGTGCGACCGAGTTCATCGACGTGCCCCTGACCATCCCCGCGCCCTACGTGGTTCCGCAGGTCTACATCTACGCGGGCGAGTCGTTCGAGGAGGTCGATGAGTCGATGTTCGGGTACCAGACCCGCACGCGGGACCAGCGCGGCGCCACGTTCGACGCCCGCACCGTGCGGGCGCGCTCGCACATGCGCGGCCCCGGCCGGGTCGCGCTGCCGATGGTGTTCGCCCGGGGCGAGCGCGGCTGGCAGGCTGTGTGGCTGCACCTGTACCTGCGCGGCCGGCCGGCGTTCAACCGGGTGGAGGAGAACACGTTCACCACGGCCGAGCGGGTACGGGCGTTGGTGGAGCGGCGCTACTTGACCGTGTCGTACCTCGTCGACCTGTGGCGCGCACGGGCCGAGGTGGCCACCTGGAACGGCCGGTTGCCGGACGAGCCGGTCACGTTCATTGGCATCGAGGCACCCGACAACCTCCCGGAGGGATCGGAGGCATACACTCTGGACCGGCTCAACGAGCTGATCCCTGCGTAAGCGGCGACGGCCGAGGCCATGCGGGTGCTTCCTGCTATTCCGTTCGATTCGGGATCTCCGCGCGAGCGGAGGATCTGGTACTTAGCACCCGTGCTCTCCTCGGCCCTTCGCCGGTGTATCCCGGTGACTCTGTCGCCGGGCACCGGGCGTCGCGTTCCGTTTGAGGGCAGGTCACCTCGATCCGGTAGCGGTCGTATTCCAGGCCTTCCTGGGGTATCCGGCAGTCCCTGATGTGGACGATCGAGCCGGGCAGGCCTGAGGTGTCGCTCGGCTTGGTTCAGCCGCACGGCTGGAACTGCCGCTCGTGCGGCAACGGCATCCACCGACCGAGAGCAGTGCGTGTCCTGCCCTAGTGGCACAGGTGGCGTAGACCGCGACGATCGCGTTCTAGATGCGCCCTGCTGTGCCGGTACTGTCGCCCGATCCCGGCCGTGGCAGTTCCCTTCTTCAAGTCACCTGTCTCGTCGAAGATCAGTACCCCGCCCGTGCCCAGCTGTCGGGCGACGAAGCCGCGTACGACGTCTCTGGCCGCGTCCTCGTTCCTGAGCGTCCACGGCTGTCCGCCGATGAGCGCTCCCGTTGTCGCGTTCGTTGGCATGACGAGCGGTGCGGTCGGCGTGCGTGCGGTAGCACGCTGGTGTGGTCGGCAAGACCCGGAAGCCGAGGGCTTTCGTGTCGCGCCAGGCGCTGTCCCGTCTGATCGCGTGTTGCCTCCTTGCGATCTTGGGACCGCAGCTACCCTGGCGCGACCCGACCGCCCAGCAAGCCGACTCGGACCACTTGCTGATATGGCATCTTGGCATCGCGGGGTCTACCGGTAGGCGTGTGGCTACCGCTGGAACACGGGTGGGGTGAGTCGGCGCGCATCCAGCGCCGCAACGCCAGTCGGTCCCACCGGCCGGACCCTGACTGACTTCCGCAGCATCGCCATCTTCCATCGCCACCGAACCAAGGCGGGCAGGCGCTCAACCGAACCCCAAGCCGTCGTAGCGGGTGCCCGCCGCGGTCGCGATGCCGTGGTGTAGCGGATCTCCTGACCGGACAGGTAGCGCGTGCGGCAGGCCACCTGGCTAGGCTGGCCCGTTGCTGTCGCAGCTGCGGCTGGCCATCGTGCAGCCA
>DASXRB010001033.1:0-2764 GCA_036506875.1 Kribbellaceae bacterium
GCAGGCGTCCTGGACCCCAGCGCGGTGACCAGCACCGCCGTCGCGAGCAGCAGCGCGGCACCGACGACCGCGACCACGTCCATGCTGTGGCTGAACGAGTCCCGGGCCACGTCGAGCAGCGTCCCGGCCAGCTGACCCGGCAGCTGCGCCGCCGCACCGACCGCACCCGGCAGGCCCTCGCGGGCCGCCGACGCCGCCGCACCCGGCACCGAGGCGGGCACGCGCAGGTCGGCCCGGTACGCCGCCGTCGCGATGCTGCCGAGCACCGCGATGCCGAGCGCGCCGCCCAGCTCGCTGAACGTCTCGCTGACCGCCGAGGCCGTCCCGGCCCGCTCCGGCGCCACACTGCCGACCACGACGTCGGTCACCAGCGTCATCACCATCACCATCCCGGCCGCCAGCACGCCTGCGCCGACCAGCAGCAGTGCCAGCGGCGAGTCCGCGTGCACCTGGGAGACGACCCCGAACCCGCAGGCGCCGGCCAGGAAGCCGATCGCCAGCACCCGGCTGACCGGCATCTTCTGTGCCATCGACGACGCCGCCGGGGCCGCGCCCGCGACCAGTACGGACGGCGCGAGCGACCACAGTGCCGCGGTCAGCGGGCTCATCCCCCGCACCAGCTGCAGGTACTGCGTCATGAACACCGCGTTCCCGATCACGCCGAAGGTGGCCACCGTGTTCGCCGCGATCGCGCCGCTGAAGACCTTGTTGCGGAACATCGCGAGGTCGATCATCGGGTCCGCGGCGCGGAGCTGACGTCGTACGAACACCACTCCGACCACCAGGCCCACCGCGACCGACACCACGGGGAGCGTGCCGAAGCCGTCGGCGGCGAGCTTCTTGATCCCGTAGATCACCGGCAGCACCGAGGCCAGCGACAACGCGGAGCTGAGCAGGTCGAACCGCTCCGCGGACGGCGACCGGAACTCCGGCAGCAGCGCCGGCGCCAGCACGATCAGCAGCACCATCGCGGGCAGGTTGATCAGGAACACCGACCCCCACCAGAAGTGCTCCAGCAGGATGCCGCTGATCACCGGGCCGAGCGTGACACCGCCCATCATCACCGCGCTCCAGACCGCGATCGCCTTACCGCGCTGCGCCGGGTCGTGGAACATGTTGCGGATCAGCGCGAGCGTCGACGGCATCAGGGTCGCGCCGCCGATACCGAGCACCGCGCGGGCGCCGATCAGCTGCCCGGGGTTCTGCGCGTAGGCCGCCGCCAGCGAGGCCAGGCCGAACGCGAACGCCCCGCCGATCAGCAGCCGGCGCCGCCCGATCCGGTCACCGAGCGAGCCCATCGTGATCAGCAGCCCGGCCAGCACGAACCCGTAGATGTCGAAGATCCAGAGCTGCTCGGTCGCCGACACGCCCAGGTCCGCGCTGATGAACGGGACCGCGAAGTACAGCACCGAGACGTCCATCGAGACCAGCAGCAACGGCAGTGCGAGCACGCCGAGGGCGATCCATTCCTTCCGTCCCGCACGTTCCGTCGTACCCATGACTACCCCTCACACAATCTGTCTATGTCGCACACTGTGTGCGCCGTACACAGACAATAGGGCATGACTGTCTATGCTGTAAACAGATAGAATCCGGGAGTCCGGCGAACGAGGGAGTGACGGTGGACGAGACAGCGGTGGAGTTGCCGCGGGTCCTGCAGCAGATGTGGGGAATCCAAGGTCGCGCGCGGCCCGGCCCGAAGCCGGCGTTCCACATCAGCGATATCGGCCGGGCGGCGATCAAGCTGGCCGACGCCGGCGGACTGGCCGCCGTCTCGATGAGCAAGGTGGCAGCCGAGCTCGGCTTCACCACGATGTCGCTCTACCGGTACGTCGACACCAAGGACGACCTGTACGTCGTGATGACCGACTACGCGTTCGGGCCGCCGCCGGAGCCGGAACCCGAGCAGGGCTGGCGGGATGGGATCACCGCATGGGCGCGGGCCTTCCACAACGGCCTGCGGCAGCACCGGTGGGTCCTCGAGATCCCGGTGACGGAGCCGCCGCTCTCACCCAATCAGCTCGCGTGGATGGAGTCGGCGCTGCGTGCTTTCGACGGTACGCCGTTGACACCGCAGGACAGGCTGTCGTCGATGCTGCTGGTGAACATCTACGTGCGGGGCGCCGTACAGCTCACCGCGAACATGCTGACCGACGACGCGGCACAGGTCGCGGACCGGCTCTACACACAGCGGCTGACCATGCTCGCCGACCCGGATCGCTTCCCGGCGATCGCGGCGACCCTTCGGCAGCCGGAAGCACCGGACGAGTTCGGGGTCGAGTTCGACGCGGACGAATTCGCCTTCGGCCTGAACACGGTCCTGGACGGCATCCAGTCCCTCATCGACCGCCGCGCCACCTGAACGGCTACAAGCAAGGGAACCCCGCCTGAGCGAAGCGGGGGTAGCCGGCTGAGGGGTGACTGGGGTGCGGGACTAGATGTCGAGTTTGTCGGCGACGCCGCGCAGGACGGTGGCGACCTGGCTGGCGGCCTTGTGGTCTGGGTGGCGGCCGCGGCGGTAGCCCTCGCCGAGGTTGTCGAGGAGCTTGATCAGGTCCTCGATGACGAGTTGCATCTCCTCCGGCTTCGGGCGCATCGCCTTCGCCACCGACGGCGGCGGGTCGATCAGCCGGACCTGCAGCGCCTGCTCGCCCCTGCGTCCCTCGACGACACCGAACTCGACCTTCTGGCCCGGCTTCAGGTTGGTCACACCCGACGGCAAGGCCTCGGCGCGGACGTAGACGTCCCCACCCTCCTCCTTGCT
>DASXRB010001034.1:0-9277 GCA_036506875.1 Kribbellaceae bacterium
CGCGGGAGGACTCGTCGAGCTCGGCCTGCGGGCGGCGCCAGGACTCCAGCCCCGGCAGCTTGGTCAGGTGCGTGGCGGCCCACCAGGTGGCCCGGGAGAGCCGGCGGGCGACCGCGTCGCCGTACCGGGTCGGCTCGCCGCAGATCACGAACCGGCCGCCCGGCTTGAGCACCCGCAACATCTCCCGGAACGCCAGCTCCACGTCCGGGATGTGGTGGATCACGGCGTGCCCGATGACGAGGTCGAACTCGCCGTCGTCGTACGGGAGCTTCTCGGCGTCGGCCACCCGGCCCTCGACCGCGAAGCCGATGTGCTCGGCGTTGCGCTCGGCGGCCTCGACCATGCCCGGCGACAGGTCGGTGACGTGTGCCTCGTCGAGGACGCCGGCCAGCTTGAGGTTCAGGGTGAAGAAACCGGTGCCGGCGCCGATCTCCAGCGACTTCCCGTACGGCCACTTCGCGTCGCCGCGCCGGTCCCCGGTGACCGCGGTGAACCGGTCCCGCGCGTAGTCGACGCAGCGCTCGTCGTACGAGATCGACCACTTCTCGTCGTACGTCGAGGCCTCCCAGTCGTGGTAGAGCACCTGGGCGAGCTTGTTGTCGCTCCAGGCCGCCTCGACCTCTTCCTGGGAGGCGGCGGGCTTGGGTGTTGCCATGGTTCAGGCTCCCTTGAACTCTGCCTTGCCGGGGCCGTTCTCGACGAAGGACCTCATGCCGATGGTGCGGTCCTCGGTGGCGAACAGCGCGGCGAACTGCTGCCGCTCGATCTCCAGGCCGGTGCTCAGGTCCACCCCGAGGCCGGCGTCGATCGACTCCTTGGCGGCGCGCAGCGCCAGTGCCGCGCCCCTGCTGAACTGTGCCGCCCAGGTGACGGCGGCGTCGTACACCTCGGCGGCGGGGACGACCTTGTCCACCAGGCCGATGGTGAGCGCTTCGGCGGCGTCGACGAAGCGGCCGGTGTAGATCAGGTCCTTGGCCTTCGACGGGCCGACCAGCCGGGACAGCCGCTGGGTGCCGCCGGCGCCGGGGATGATGCCGAGCAGGATCTCCGGCTGCCCGAGCTTGGCGTCCTCGGCCGCGATCCGGTAGTCCGCGCACAGCGCGAGCTCGCAGCCGCCGCCGAGCGCGTAGCCGGTGATCGCAGCGACGACCGGCTTCGGGATCGCAGCCACCGCGGACAACGCGCTCTGCAACGGGCGGGAGGTTCGGACGGCGTCAGCGTAGGACCACCCGACCATCTCCTTGATGTCAGCGCCGGCGGCGAAGACGCGCTCCCCGCCGTAGATCACGACCGCGCGGACGTCGTCGTTCTGCGTGGCCTCGGTGGCCGCGGCGCGGATCTCCTCCAGGACCTGCACGTTGAGCGCGTTCATCTTCGGCCGGTCCAGCCGGATCGTCCCGACGCCGTCGGCCACCGTGAGATTGACGAACTCGCCCATACCTGTCCCTTCGCTGGTTTCTCGGGTACCGCGCCTCCGAGGTACCGCGCCGAGCCTACGGCTACCCGCCGGTCACCGTCAGGTCGCCCTCGTCACACCCGAGCTCTGGTACGACGCCCTTTGCGCATCTGTCCTCCTGGGCGAGAGGCGGGCACCGCCGCGCGGGCGGGGAGCGGCGGTGCCCGGGCTCGGTCAGCTCGCGGTCACAGCTTGGTGAAGGTCCAGCGCTGGAGGCCGGAGCCGGTGTCGGCCTGCTGGGTGAGCTTCGAGCCGTCCGTAGCACCGGTGGCGGTGATGGACAGCCCGCTGCCGACCGAGACGAGCGCGTAGCCTCCGGTGCCCGAGGTGATCCGCCAGAGCTGGTTGGCGCCGCCGTGGCAGGTCCACTGGATGATCGCCGCGCCGGCCGCGGTGGAGCCGCCGTTGACGTCGACGCACAGGCCGGAGTGGACGTTCTTGATCGTGTACGTGCCGTCGCCGGTGTCGGTGACCACGAACTTCTGGTTGTCACCGGTGTGCGGTGCCCACACGATCAGCTGGGTGCCGGTGCTCGTGGAGCTGCCGGGCACGTCCAGGTTCTTGCCGGAGGTGTTGATGTTGTACGTCGCTCCGGAGATCACCGGGGCCGGCGCGTAGACCTCGAACTCGTACAGCGAGAAACCGTACGTGGTGGCGCGGGCGGTGCCCTGCATGCGGACGTACCTGCCGCTGCCGGTCAGGCCGGTGAGGTCGTCCACCCCGCCGTCGCCGGTGCTCGTCGTGTATACCGAGCTCCACGTCGTACCGTCGTTCGAGGTCTGGATCTGGTAGCCCTTGCCGTACGCGGCCTCCCAGGTGAGCTTGACCCGGCCGATCTGCCGTGTCGTACCGAGATCGACGGTGATCCACTCGGTGTTCGTGTAGCCGCTGGACCAGCGGGTCGCGTAGTCGCCGTCGACCGCGTTCGCGCCGGGGAAGCTCGGGGTCTCGGTGCTGGACACGGTCACCGGCCGGCCGAACGCGAGGTTGCCGGGCTGGGCGCTGACCGGCCAGGCGGGGTTGCGGCCGATCGTGGTGATCACCGACTGGAACGACGAGAACGTGCTCACGAGCTTCGGCGAGCCCCAGGTCTGCTGGGCGATCACCCGCAGGATGTCCTTGATGCCGGCCGCGACCTGGGCCTCGGTCTCGGCGTTCGGGCTGTCGCACCACACGTGCACCTTGGAGCCGAGGTTCTTGGGCTTCGACGCGGTCGCGATCGTCTGGCTGCCCTGGAACAGGTCCGGGTACCAGGTCTCGTATCCCCACGTGGTGTTCGGCTTGCTGCCGCCGAGCACGTAGTACGTCGGGTCCCAGCTCTCGTTGGAGACCTGGTGACCGCGGTCGATCAGGGCCTGCGGCGAGAGGCCGTAGTTGTACCAGAACTCGACCACGATGGTGGTGTCCGGGTTGATCGTGCCGTCACCGGACTTGATCCCGTCGTTCCACATCCGGGTGGTCTTGCCCGCCGCGCGGACGATGCCGTTGGCCCAGTTGACGAACCCGTAGTAGGTGTCCTTGGCGGTCGCGTTCGCGCCGTAGTGCGCCCGCGCGTAGGTGAGCAGCTGCGGGTAGGCGGAGTAGTTCGTGACGTACTCGTCGGACCCGATGTGGAAGTACGGGCCCGGGAACAGCGGCAGGTACTCGTCGTAGATGTCCTTGATCAGGGTGTACGCCGCGTCCTTGGACAGGTCGATGAAGCCGTTGTTCACCGTGCCCGTGTTGCTCACCAGCTTCAGGTCCGGATGCTGGGCCAGGATCGTGTCCATGTGGCCGGGCGCGTCGAACTCGGGCACGACGGTGACCTTGTACTTCGCGGCCAGCGCGATCAGGTCGGTGACCTCGGCCTTGGTCAGGTGGTCGGCCGAGACGTACTCCGGGTGCGTGGTGCTCTCGATCCGGAAGCCGAGGTTGTCCGACAGGTGCAGGTGGAAGTAGTTCAGCTTGAGGTACGCCAGCTCCTTCACGTGGTCGCGTAGCCACTGTGCCGTGAAGAACTTGCGGCCGTCGTCCACCATCAGCCCGCGCTCCGGCTTCAGCGGCCAGTCGCGCGCGCTGCCCTGCGGGACCGTGGTGCCCTGCTTGAGCAGCTGCAACACGGTCCGGGTGCCGTAGAAGGCGCCCCTGTCGTCGCGGGCGGTGATCGTGATCCGGTCGGTGACGCTCAGCGCGTAGCCCTCGGTGCCGAGGGCGGCGTCGGCCGAGCCGAGGCTGAGGAAGATGTCACCGGCGACCAGGTCGGACGTCGTACCGGTCGCCTGGGCGACGGTCTGGCCGGTCAGCGACTCGAGGTCGTCGGCGAAGACCTGGCTGGTGCCGGCGAGCGTGGTGGCGTCCGCGGTGTTGCGGACGATCCGGGTGCCGGTGGCCGAGAACTGGTACGAACCGGTGCCGCCGGTCCACTCCTGGAGGGCGGGAATGGTCTGCGGTCGGGCGTTCGCGGCATGGGCGGCGGGCGGTCCGGTGACGGTGATGGCAGCTGCGGCCGTGGCGACGGCCAGCAGCATGCGCATGAAGCGACGCATCTGCGTTTCCTCCGTGGGCGGAAGCGGAAGGGGCTGTGCAGAAGTGTGTGGTCTAGACCAGATTCGCGCAAGACCCAACAGTGTCATCGCATCGGATGAGCAGCGCGAGCCCAGTCCTGGTCGCTCGCGAGCGGGTCCGCGGCGGATGTCTCGACCATCGCGATCACGCGGAGAGTAGGCGGTCGCGCACGGTCCGCGACGAGACGCGGGTGCGCGGTGGTCGCGCGTCGTCGTAAAGATGAATCGTGAACGTCCGGGGCGAGACGATGAACGCTGAGATGGGCAGAATGACCCGGTGACCGACGCCACGACCGCCCCGCCCCAGACCGCGACCGAGACGATCGCGCCCGATCTCGGCGCCGTCGTCCGGGCCGACGGAACCGCCTTCACGCTGTGGGCGCCCGCGGCCGAGCGGGTCGAGCTCGCGCTGGTCGGCGACGACGGCACCCAGGAGAGCACCGACCTGACCCGCGACGGCGAGGTGTGGCGTGCCTTCGTCCCGGGAGCCGGGGCGGGCCAGCGGTACGGGTACCGGGTGCACGGGCCGTTCGACCCGGTGCGCGGGATGCGGTTCAACCCGGCCAAGCTCGTGGTCGACCCCTACGCGCGCGCGATCGACGGGATGCTGGACTTCGCCAGCCCGCTGATCTTCGACTCCTCCGACGGCGACTCGGCCGGGCACGTGCCGGTCGGCGTGGTCGTCGGGCCGTCGGACCCGCCGCCGCCGATCAGCCGGCCGGTGCCGTGGAGCCAGACGGTCGTCTACGAGATGCACACCAAGGGCTTCACCGCACGGCACCCGGAGGTGCCGGAGCACCAGCGCGGGACCTACGCCGGGCTCGCGCACCCGTCAGTCGTCCAATATCTCGCCGACCTCGGGGTGACCTCGGTCGAGCTGCTGCCGGTGCACCACTTCCTCACCGAGCCGTCGGTGTCCGGGCGCGGGCTGGTCAACTACTGGGGCTACAACACGCTCGGATACTTCGCGCCGCACGCGCCGTACTCGTCCTCGGGGTCGCGCGGCGAGCAGGTGGCGGAGTTCAAGGCGATGGTCGCGGCGTACCACGCGGCCGGGCTCGAGGTCATCCTCGACGTCGTCTACAACCACACCGCCGAGGGCGGCTTCGACGGGCCGACACTGTCGTTCCGCGGCATCGACAACCAGGCCTACTACCGGCTCACCGAGCACGGCACGATGTACGACGTCACCGGCACCGGGAACTCCGTCGACACCTCGCACCCGGCGGTACGGCGGCTGGTGCTGGACTCGCTGCGGTACTGGGTCACCGAGATGGGCGTCGACGGGTTCCGGTTCGACCTGGCGGTGACGCTGATCCGCAACGAGCGGCACGAGGTCGACCACCAGCACCCGTTCCTCGCCGAGATCGCCGCGGATCCCGTGCTGTCGAAGGTGAAGCTGATCGCCGAGCCGTGGGACATCGGCAACTTCGGCTACCAGGTCGGGAACTTCGGCGCGCCGTGGTCGGAGTGGAACGGCAAGTTCCGCGACAGCGTGCGGGACGTGTGGCGCGGGCACAGCGGGGTGCAGGACCTCGCCTACCGGCTGTCCGGGTCGAGCGACCTGTACGGCGACGACGGCCGCCATCCCTACGCCTCGATCAACTTCGTCACCGCCCACGACGGCTTCACGCTGCGCGACCTGGTGACGTACGAGCACAAGCACAACGAGGCCAACCACGAGGACAACCGGGACGGCTCGGACGACAACCGGTCCTGGAACTGCGGGGTCGAGGGCGAGACGTCCGATCCCGGCGTCGATGCGCTGCGCCGCCAGCAGATGGCGAACCTGATGTCCACCCTGGTGCTGTCCACCGGCATCCCGATGATCACCGCCGGGGACGAGTGCGGGCGGACCCAGCAGGGCAACAACAACGCGTACTGCCAGGACAGCGAGATCTCCTGGTTCGACTGGTCCCTGCCGGCCGTATGGTCGGAGCACCTGGATCTGACCCGCATGCTGCTGGCGCTGCGCCGCAAGCACCCCGCCCTCCGGCAGTGGCACTACTTCGAGGGCCGGCCGGTCGCCGAGGGCGGCCGCAAGGACGTGTCCTGGATCGCGCCGCACGGCGGCGAGATGTCCGAGGCCGACTGGCACAACCCGGGCCTGCGCACCCTCGGCATGTTCCTGGCCGGCGACGCCCTCCGCGAGACCGATGCCGCCGGCAACCGCCTGACCGACCAGTCGTTCCTCCTGGTCGTCAACGCCGCCGCCGACCCCCTGCACGTCCGCGTCCCGGACGCCTCCTGGGCCCCGTCGTACGAGGTCGTCCTCGACACCTCCAGCTCCGGCTGGACCCAGCTCGACGCCGGCGCCGACCTCCTCCTCCCACCCCGCTGCGTAGGCCTCCTGCGCGCCCTCCCCGACGATTGAGGCGGGTCGGGGTTTACGGGAGTTCGGTGCCGGGGAGGGCTTCGGGGCCGTGGGGGGTGGCGGCCAGGCCGAGCTCGGCGGGTGAGGCGAGCATGTCGTGGTGCGGGAGCACACGGACGGTGTAGCCGAACGGGCCGGTGCGGTCGAGCTTGATGTCGCCGGCGAAGCGATGGCGGTTGCCGTCGTAGGTCTCCGCGAGGGACAGCGACGCGACCGCCGGGTCGGCGATCTCGTCGGACTCGTTGACGCGGCCGTGCACGACCTGGACGTCGACGTCGGCCGGGTCCAGCTCGCCGAGCGAGACGAAGGCGCGGACGTCGACGGTGGTCCCGAGCTGCGGTACGTCACCGAGCCCGTGCACCTCCACGTGGTCCACCCGGACCGCGTCCCACGCGCCGCGCACCCGGCGCTTCCACCGGGCCAGCTGGCGCGCCCCGTCGTACGTCTCGTTGAGCCGCCGCGACGACTCCGACGCCGGGGTGTAGAGCGACGTCACGTAGTCGCGCACCATCCGGGTCGCGAGCACCTTCGGGCCGAGCTGCTTGATCGTGTTGCGCAGCATCTCGATCCAGCGCCCCGGCACCTCGCCGTCGTAGAACCGCGGCGCGACCTCGTGCTCGATCAGGTCGTACAGCGCGTGCGCCTCGAGGTCGTCACGCCGGTCGGTGTCGTCGACGCCCTCGGCGGACGGGATCGCCCAGCCGAACTCGTCGTCGTACCACTCGTCCCACCAGCCGTCGCGGATGGACAGGTTGAGCGCGCCGTTCAGCGCCGCCTTCATCCCGGACGTGCCGCACGCCTCGTAGGGCCGCAACGGGTTGTTCAGCCACACGTCGCAGCCCGGGTACATCGGCTGCGCGAGCGCGATGTCGTAGTCCGGCACGAACACGATCCGGTGCCGCACCTCGGGGTCGTCGGCGAACCGGACCATCTCCTGGATCAGCTTCTTGCCGCCCTCGTCGGCCGGGTGCGCCTTGCCGGCGATCACGATCTGGATCGGCCGCTCGGGGTGCAGCAGCAGCGCCTTGAGCCGCTGCGGGTCGCGCAGCATCAGGGTGAGCCGCTTGTACGACGGGACGCGGCGCGCGAAGCCGACGGTGAGGATCCGCGGGTCGAGCACCGAGTCGACCCAGCCGAGCTCGGCGTCGCTGGCCCCGCGTCGTACCCAGGAAGCGCGCAGCCGGACCCGGGTGTCGTCGACGAAGCGCTGCCGGAGGGTCTGCTTGGTCTCCCACAGCTCGTCGTCGGAGATGTCGTCGAGCGCGTCGAACAGGTCCTCGTCGAGCTGGCCGGTCTCGCGGTCGGTGAGCTCGCGGACCTCGCGCGCCACCCAGGTCGGCGCATGCACGCCGTTCGTGATCGAGGTGATCGGCACGTCGGCGGCGTCGAAGCTCGGCCACAGCCCGGCGAACATGCCGCGGCTGACCTCACCGTGCAGCTTCGAGACACCGTTCGCGCGCTGCGCGAGGCGCAGGCCCATCACGGCCATGTTGAAGACGCCGTCGTCGCCGCCCTCGTAGTCCTCGGCACCGAGCTGGAGGATGCGGTCGATCGGCACGCCGTACCCGAACACGTCACCGGAGAAGTGCTGCTGGATCAGCTCGCGCGGGAACCGGTCGATACCGGCCGGGACCGGGGTGTGCGTGGTGAACACGGTGCCGGCCCGGGCCACCTCGAGGGCGGTGTCGAAGTCCAGGCCCTGCTCGGTGGCGAGCTCGCGGATCCGCTCCAGGCCGAGGAACCCGGCGTGACCCTCGTTGGTGTGGAAGACCGACGGCGCGGGGGCGCCGGTGATCCGGCAGTACGCCCGCACCGCGCGGACGCCGCCGACGCCGAGCAGCAGCTCCTGCAGCAGGCGGTGCTCGGTGGTTCCGCCGTACAGCCGGTCGGTCACGTCCCGCTCGGCGGGCGCGTTGTCCTCGACGTCGGAGTCGAGCATGAGCAGCGGCACCCGGCCGACCTGCGCGACCCAGATCTGCGCGGTCAGCGACCGGCCGCCGGGAAGCGCGACGGTCACCTTGGCGGGCGCGTCGCCCGCCCCGGGGTCACGCAGCTGGTTGATCGGCAGGCCGTCGGGGTCGACGAGCGGGTAGCGCTCCTGCTGCCAGCCCTCGCGGCTGAGCGACTGGCGGAAGTAGCCGTGCCGGTACAGCAGGCCGACCCCGATCAGCGGTACGCCGAGGTCGCTGGCGGCCTTCAGGTGGTCGCCGGCCAGGATGCCGAGACCGCCGGAGTACTGCGGCAGCACGTGGGTGATGCCGTACTCCGGGGAGAAGTAGGCGATCGAGCCGGGCGCGGCGCCGTCGTGGGCCTGGTACCACCGGTCGCCGTCGACGTAGTCACGCAGGTCCTCCACGGCGAGCTGGAGCCGGCGCAGGAACTTGCGGTCCTTGGCGAGGGCCTGCAACCGTTCGGCCGGGACCTCGCCGAGCAACCGGACCGGGTCCCCGCCGGTGGACTCCCACAGGGCGGGGTCGACGGCCTGGAAGACGTCTTGCGTCTCTGGGTGCCAGGCCCAGCGGAGGTTGTCGACGAGCTCACCGAGACCGGTCAGCGGCTCGGGCAGGACAGGGCGGACGGAGAAGCGTCGGATAGCGCGCACCGGGACACCGTACAAGCCCAGCCGCACAAGTACAGCCCCTGGCTGCGTGTTTCTTGCAACATGGGAAAACTCTTGCAGAGGTCCGGGCAGGCCAGCCTCGACCGCGCTCGCCGGCCTGCGTTCACTCGTCCCCCGCAGGCATCACGCGAAACACACCACAGCCGATACGACGGCACCTGCGCACGGCCGGACGATGGCGTACGCCGAACTACTCGCGGAAGAGGCGGAGACTCTGAGTGAGCAGAAGGAGTGCGAAGCCAACCACGGCCGAGCCAAGCACGATGACGAGCGGGCGGTGTGTG
>DASXRB010001035.1:0-1778 GCA_036506875.1 Kribbellaceae bacterium
CATGGCGAAGAACGACCAGGGCAGGGTCGCGATCACGCACGTCACCCTGCACCCGCGGATCGTCTTCGCCGGCCAGACCCCGGACGCCGGGACGCTGGAGCGGATGCACCACCTGTCGCACGAGGAGTGCTTCATCGCCAACTCGGTCACCACCGAGGTCACGGTCGCCACGCCGGAGTAACCGTTCGGCCACACTGCGTTCTGGGGTACGAATCGTTACCTCCGCAGACCCCCTGATGCGGCACTCTTGTCGGACCGCCATTTCGCCTGCTGGGGGGATCCATGCAGTTCGTACCGCCGCGCGCCCACGCGGCTGCTGTCGCCGTGCTCGCCGCCGCGATCACGCTCGCCGTGACCGGACCGGCCGCCGCCCACGAGGACCCGGGCGCGCAGCACGCAGCCGAGGACCTGGCCGGCACGCCGATGAGCCTGATCGAGCGCCAGGCCGCGGCCACCGCGGACCGGATCGCGAGATCCACCGGCGTACGACCGGGCCAGCGGTCGCCCGCGCAGCAGCGCCTCGCCGCACAGCGCGCGGCCGTCGCGGACCCGGCCGGCGCGGGCGCGTGGAGCGCGGTCTACGGCACCCCCGTCGTACCCGTCTTCACCGCGATGCTGCCGAACGGCAAGGTGCTGATGTGGGACTCCGTCGGCGACGGCGCGGCCGAGGGCGGCGACGACCACTCCTTCACCCGCGCGGCGGTCTGGGACCCGGTGACCAGCACCGGCAGGCGGGTGGACGTGAAGGGCTACAACATCTTCTGCGCCGGCTTCACCCAGCTCGCCGACGGGACGGTGCTCGTTGCCGGAGGCAACAGGGACAAGGCGCTGCACGGGCTGCGTACGACGCACCTGTTCGACTGGCGGACCGAGACCTGGCGGCGCGGCCCGGACATGCACGCCGAGCGCTGGTACCCGTCGGTGGCGGCGCTGCCGAGCCAGGAGGCGCTGATCACCGGCGGCGGCCCGGCCACACCGGAGGTCTTCCAGGCCAACCAGTGGATCCGGCTGCTGACCGGCGTCGCGACCACCGCCAGCAGGCTCTACCCGCTGCTCGCCGTCCGCCCGGACGGCAACGTCGACATCATCGGTCCGTGGGCGACGATGCAGACCGTGCGCACCGACGGGGCCGGCGCCGTCGCGGCCACCGCGGTCCGGGACACGATCACCCGCGACTACGCCAGCTATGCCATGTTCCGGCCGGGCCGGACGCTGGTCAGCGGCGGTGGCATCCTCGACGAGGGCGGCCTGACGAAGGTGCCGACGAAGACCGCGGTGATCATCGGGTCCACCACCGCGGGCGTGGCGGCGACGTCTCGGAACACCCGGCCGATGGCGTTCCCGCGCCGCCAGCACAACCTCACGATCCTTGCCGACGGCAACGTCCTGGCGACCGGCGGGGAGAGCTCGGCCGCGGTGAACAACGGGGTCGACCTGAACCACGCCGTGTTCAGCGCCGAGCTGTTCGACACCGAGGCCGAGACGTGGCGCACCCTGGGCGCGGCGAACCGGGTCCGCGAGTACCACTCCACCGCGCTGCTGCTGCCCGACGGCCGGGTGATGACCGGTGGCGGCGGCATCTGCGCGGAGTGCCAGCGGGTCGGCTACCTGGAGCGCAACGTCGAGTACTTCGAGCCGCCGTACCTGTTCCGCAACGACGGCAGCGGCGCGTACGCGACCCGGCCGGTGATCGACTCGGCTCCCGCGTCCACCGGCTACGGCACGTCGTACAGCGTGACCTCGGCGCAGGCGGCCTCGATCGCGAAGGCCGGGCTGGT
>DASXRB010001036.1:0-4267 GCA_036506875.1 Kribbellaceae bacterium
GGAGCGCTCGGCTACGACGTCTACAACGGCTTCTCGCAGTCGAATCTGTACGGCAAGGGACTGGCCGCGGGACTCGCGATCGTCCTGCTCGGCGTGATGCTCGACCGGATCACCCAGGCCGTCGCCAACCGGGAGGGAGCACCGACCGGTTCCCACTGAGCAGCAGGCACAACTGACGTAAACCGGAATGCCCCGCGAACCCAGGACGGGTCGCGGCGACACGAGGAGATACCCACGTGGCAGGCACCACCATCATGAGCAGGCCGGCGGCCGTGTTCGCCGTCCTCGCCCTCACCTTGACCGCGTGCGGGGGAGCGAAGGTCGGCGAGTCCACGCCGGCCGCCGGCAGCGGGAATTCGAAGAGCTGCGGGACGTTCAATCTCGCGATCAACCCCTGGGTCGGCTACGAGGCGAACGCGGCCGTCATCGGCTACGTCGCCGAGAAGGACCTCGGCTGCAAGGTCACCAAGAAGGACCTGAAGGAAGAAGTCGCCTGGCAGGGCTTCGGCAGCGGCGAGGTCGACGCCATCGTCGAGAACTGGGGCCACACCGACCTGAAGAAGAAGTACATCCAGCAGCAGAAGACCGCCGTCGAGGCCGGCTCGACCGGTGTCAAGGGAGTCATCGGCTGGTACGTGCCGCCGTGGATGGCGACGAAGTACCCGGACATCACCGACTGGAAGAACCTGAACAAGTACGCCGGCCTGTTCAAGACCTCGGAGTCCGGCGGTAAGGGCCAGCTGCTCGACGGCGACCCGTCGTACGTGACGAACGACGAGGCGCTGGTGAAGAACCTCAAGCTGAACTACAAGGTCGTGCAGGGCGGCAGCGAGACCGCGCTGATCCAGGCGTTCCGGCAGGCCGAGTCGCAGCAGAAGCCCATGATCGCCTACTTCTACGAGCCGCAGTGGCTGTTCAACGAGCTGAAGCTGGTGAAGGTGAACCTGCCGCCGTACAAGGACGGCTGCGACGCCGACGCGGAGAAGGTGGCCTGCGACTACCCGCCGTACGACCTGGACAAGATCGTCAGCGCGAAGTTCGCCCAGTCCGGCAGCCCGGCGTACGACCTGGTGAAGAACTTCACCTGGACCAACGACGACCAGAACCAGGTCGCGACGTACATCTCGAAGGACAAGATGACCCCGGAGGACGCGGCCGAGAAGTGGGTCAAGGCCAACCCCGACAAGGTCAAGGCCTGGCTCGGCCAGTAGCCGCCCTCAGGGGTGGATGACGGTGATCCCGGTCGGGCTGGCGTGGCTCATGCCCGCCAGCGCGGCCGGGACGTCGTCGAGACCGATCACCCGGGTCACCAGCGCGTCCGGGCGGAGCGTGCCGTCGGTGACGAGGCCGAGCAGCTCCGGATACGCGTGCGCGGCCATCCCGTGGCTCCCGAGCCACTCCAGCTCACGCCCGATCAACGCCGACACGTCCAGCCGCACGCCGCCCGGCAGCAGCCCGATCTGCACGTGCCGGCCACGCGGCCGGAGCGCGTGCAACGCGTCCTGGACGACCGCCGCGCTGCCGAGCGCGTCCACCGTGACGTGCGCGCCGCCGCCGGTCAGCTCCCGCAGCTCCGCGACCAGCTCGGGGCCGGAGGCAACGGTGTGTGCGGCGCCGAGCCGCGCGGCCAGCGCGAGCGCCTCCGGACTGGTGTCGACGGCGACGACCCGGGCGCCGAGCGCCGCCCCGGTCATCACCGCGGACAGCCCGACGCCACCGCAGCCGAGCACCACCAGCCACTCGCCGTCGCGGACCCGGCCCACCTGCCGGACACCCCGGTACGCCGTCGCGAACCGGCAGCCGAGCCCGGCCGCCGTGTCGAAGTCGATCGCGTCCGGCAGCCGGACCAGGTTCACCGCGGCCGCCGGCACCGCGACGTACTCCCCGAACGATCCCCAGTAGGTGAACCCCGGCTGCTCCTGGTTCGGACACACCTGCTGGTCGCCGTTCGCGCACTGCTCACAGGCGCCGCAGGCGCAGACGAACGGCACTGTCACCCGGTCGCCCGGGCGCCAGCCGTCGACGCCGTCGCCGACCGCCGCGATCGTGCCGGCCAGCTCGTGCCCCGGGACGTGCGGCAGCCGGACTCCCTCGTCGTGGCCCTGCCAGGCGTGCCAGTCGCTGCGGCACAGCCCGGTCGACTCCACCCGCACCACCACGCCGCCGGGCGCCGCGACCGGATCGGGTACGTCGGCGACCGCTGGTGTCTCGCCGTACCGCTCGATCAGGACCGCGCGCACCCGAGGGGTCAGCCGCCGGCGACGGCGGGGATGATCGAGATCTGGCCGCCGTCCCCGACCTTCGTCTGGAGGCCCTCGGCGAACCGGACGTCGTCGTTGTCGACGTACACGTTGACGAACCGGCGCAGCTCACCCGAGTCGTCCAGCACCCGTCCCTTGATGCCGGGGTACGACGCGTCCAGCGCGTCCAGCACCTCGGTCAGGGTCGAGCCCTCGACCGTCACCTCGGACGCGCCCTTGGTGTAGGTCCGCAGGATCGTCGGTACACGCACACTCACACTCACTGCAACCCTGCCTTCACGAAAGCGTCGTACGTCGGGGCGATGGTGGCCTTCGGGCCGACCCGGTCGGCGACCGCGTCGAGCGTCTTCAGCCCGTCGCCGGAGTTGATGATCACGGTCTCGGCCTCGGGGTCCAGGGCCCCGGTCTCGACCAGCTTCTTGAGGTTCGCCACGGTGGTACCGCCGGCGGTCTCGGTGAAGATGCCCTCGGTGCGGGCGAGCAGCTGGATGCCGTCCACGACCTGCTCGTCGGTCACGTCCTCCACCACGCCGCCGGTGCGCCGGACGACGTCCAGCACGTAGGGGCCGTCGGCCGGGTTGCCGATGGCAAGCGACTTCGCGATCGTGTCCGGCTTCACCGGCCGGACCACGTCGTGCCCGTCGCGGAACGCCTGCGCCACCGGTGCGCAGCCGGTCGCCTGCGCACCGAAGACGGTGTACGGCGTGTCCTCGACCAGGCCGAGCTTGACCAGCTCGGCGAAACCCTTGTCGATCTTGGTGAGCTGCGAGCCCGACGCCACCGGTACGACGATCTGCCGGGGCAGCCGCCAGCCGAGCTGCTCGGCGATCTCGAAGGCCAGTGTCTTGGAGCCCTCGGCGTAGTACGGCCGGACGTTGACGTTGACGAACGCCCAGCCCTCCTCCTCGCCGGCGATCTCCGACGCGAGCTTGTTCACGTCGTCGTAGTTGCCGTCGACGGCGACCAGCGTCCCGCCGTACACGGCGGTGGTGATCACCTTCGGGCGCTCGAGGTTGCTCGGGATGAACACGACCGAGCGGATGCCGGCCCGGGCGGCCGCGGCGGCAACGGCGTTGGCGAGGTTGCCGGTGGACGGGCAGGCGAAGACGGTGAGGCCGAGCTCGCGGGCCGCGCTCAGCGCGACGGCGACCACGCGGTCCTTGAAGGAGTGCGTCGGGTTGCCGGAGTCGTCCTTCACCCACAGTTTGTTCAAGCCGAGCTCGCGGGCGAGGTTGCCGGCGTCGACCAGGCGCGTGAAGCCGGGCTCGGTGTTCGGGAACGTCGCCACGTCGGTCGGGACGGGCAGCAGTGGCTGGTAGCGCCAGATGTTCTTCGGGCCGGCCTCGATCTGCTCGCGGGTCACGGTGCCGAAGTCGTAGCCGACCTCGAGCGGACCGAAGCACTCGGTACAGGCGTAGTACGGGCCGAGCGGCGACTCGGCGCCACAGGCGCGGCAGGTCAGCTTCGTACCGTTGCCGAAGGCACCTTCCCGCAGCGTGTGCGTGGACGGAGCGGTGACGGTCAGGCTCATACGGGCGGATCCTCCCTCATCTTTCCCCCACCGGATCTCGGTGGCAGGACGGATTTGGCACCAATCCGCTGGATCGGACGGTTGCCGGGACGTCATCGGGCCGTATCCCTCAGTCCCTCTGGATGAGCAGTACGAGGTTAACCGGATCGTCTCGGATCGTGCGATCCGTATCCACCATCCGAGACGCCCGATCTCAGGCCATCCCGTCGCGTCGAGCTCGCCCGTCCGTGCGGCCCGTCCCGGGGCACCGGCGGATGCGACGCCTCAGCGCATCCGGTGCGTCGCGGCGGGGACGTGGGTCGGCAGGGCCTTGCGGGGGCCGCGGCGCGGGTGGCCGATCCCGGCGAGCTCGAGCAGCCGCTGGACCCGGAACCGGTGGCCGCGGTACGGCTCGATCAGCTCCGCGCAGCCGTCGTCGTCCAGCTCCTCGCCGATCAGCGCGTAGGACACGCTCCGCGACACGTGGTAGTCCGCG
>DASXRB010001037.1:0-3870 GCA_036506875.1 Kribbellaceae bacterium
CTGCAGCAGGTTGCCCATGTGCAGGCTCTGCGCCGTCGGGTCGAACCCTACGTACGACGTGATCGGCCCCCGGCTCAGGTCGGCACGCAGCGCGTCCAGGTCCGTCGAGTGGGCGATCAGCCCGCGCGCCGCCAGGTCGTCCAGCACGGAGGCGCCGGAGGCGGCACCGGTTTCGGTCACGTTTTCTCTCCTCGTACGTCGTTGACCCCCCAAGAGTGCCGCATCCCCGCCACCCGGCCCTCCAACACCCCGATCATTCGTCGTGTGCGATCACCGGCGCCGGGGCCGGGCCCAGCGTCGTACCCCGCCTCACGACGCGGGCGGCTCGGCGGCCAGCACCGAGGTCAGCAGCGGGAGCAGGCCGTGGCCGTCCGGGGCGTGCACGGTGGCGGCGGTCGGGCGGTGCGGGTCGTTCGCCCGCGGGTCCGGTGCCGGCACCGGCAGGCCGTGCGACAGCACCTGCTCGGTCGCCGTCAGCTGGCGGATCGCGACCGCCCGGACGTGGCTGGGGTGGGTGCTGGCGAAGTCGCCGTAGATCTCCGGGTCGTGCTGACCGTCGTCGCCGACCAGTACCCAGCGCACCGACGGCAGCTCGGCGGCCAGCCGGACCAGCGCGGCCTGCTTGTGCTCGCGGCCGCTGCGGAACCAGCCGGTGTTCGTCGGGCCCCAGTCGGTCAGCAGCAGCGGGCCCTCGGGATAGCCGTGCCGGGCCAGGAAGCGGGCCAGCGTGGGCGCGGTGTTCCAGGCGCCGGTGGACAGGTAGAAGATCGGCGCCCCGGGGTGCTCGGCGAGCAGCGCGCGGTACATCTCGGCCATCCCCGGCACCACCCGGCGGGCCTGCTCGTCGCGCACGAACGTGTTCCAGGCCGCGATCATCGGCCGCGGCAGCATCGTCAGCATCACCGTGTCGTCGATGTCGCTGACGATGCCGAAGGCCGCGTGCGGGTCGACCACGTGGACCCGGGCCCGGGCGCTGCGGTCGTCCGCGACGCCGAGCTCGACCTCGTGCCAGCCGGGCGGCAGCGACGCCGGCACCGTCACGTCGACGAACCCACCGCGGTCGGTCGTCGTACCGTGCGTCTGCTCGCCGACGGTCACCGTCACCGGCACGCCCACCGACGGCGCGGCGACGAACTGGCGCCAGCCGCGCACCGGCTGGTCCTCCTCGTACCGCGGCAGGTCGTGCGGGTCGCGGCTGAGCACCACCCGGGCCAGCACCCGGACGAAGTCCTGGGTGCCGTAGCCGACGTGCGGGATCACCCGGTCGCGCCAGCCGCGGCGCCGCAGCACCGCCTGGAGCGCGGTGTTCCAGCGGTCCTCGAGTCGCGACGCGTAATGCGGGCGGGCCATGATCCGAAACCTATCGGCGCGGAGGGTTTCCGGCCGCATCCGTTCGCGATGTGTCGCGCGGAGACACCGCCATTGTCCGAGGCGGCGGCTACGGTCTGGCGCATGACCTCTCGACGCGCGGCGATCGGTATGTGCTTCTCCCGCTCCTACCCGGCGGGGCTGGTGACCGAGTTCGCGAAGCGGCTCGACGCCGGTGGCGCGGACCAGTTGTGGGTGATCGAGGACTGTTTCTACACCGCCGGGGTCAGCCTGGCGGCGGCCGCGCTGGCGGTGACCGAGCGGATCACGGTCGGGGTCGGGATCCTGCCCGCGGTCGCGCGGAACCCGGCGATCACAGCGATGGAGATCGCCACCCTGTGCGGGATCGGGCCGGGCCGGGTGCTGCCGGGGATCGGCCACGGGGTGCAGGAGTGGATGGGCCAGATGGGGGTGCGCCCGGCCTCGCCGCTGACGGCCCTGGAGGAGGTGATCGACGCGGTACGACGCCTGCTCGCCGGCGAGGAGGTGTCGGTCGACGGGCGCTACGTACGGCTCGACCGGGTGAAGCTGGACCAGCCTCCCGTCACCGCGCCGCCGGTGATCGCGGGAGTGCGCGGGCCGAAGTCGCTGGCACTGGCCGGACGGGTCGCCGGCGGTGTGGTGCTGGCCGAGCCGGCGAGTCCGGCGCACGTGACGCGGGCGCTGGACCAGGCCGGGCGGCCGGACGGGTTCGAGGTGGCGGCGTTCGCGGCGCTGTGTGTGCTGCCGGAGCGGGCCGGGGCCTACCGGGAGATGACCCCGTGGCTGGCCGGGCAGCTGGACGAGCCGACCACCGAGGTGCGGGCGCTGCCGTTCTTCGACGAGCTCGCGGCTTGGTACGCCGAGCGGGGCGCGGACGGGCTGGCCGGGATGCCGGCGGAGTGGTGGCGGGCGATCGGGCCGATCGGCACCATGGACGACGCGCTGGCACACATCGCCGCGCTCGAAGAGGCCGGCGCCACCAGCATCGGGTTGTGGTCGGCGCCTTCGCCCGAGGCGGCCCTCGCCGGCATCGACACGGTCGCAGCCCTCGCCAAGCGCTGAGTCTGCCACTCGCGAGTCGCTCCGAACCTCAGGCGGGGTTGACGTAGCCGAGCATGATGCCCATCACGTCGTCGGCCGGATGGGAACTGTTGTACTCGCTGTGCAGGCGTACGACGTCGCCGTACCCGAGCGTCGCCAGCGGGTCACCGGTGCAGGTCGACATCGACAGCACGCTGTGCACGTCGTACGGGTCGAGCGTCGCCACCGACCGGCAGATCGACGTACCGCCTCTGCTCTCGTTCGTCGCCTCGACCGCGATGCCGTGGCCGTGCACGTGGCCGAACATCGCCACGACCTTGCCCGGGACCGTCGCCGTCCAGTCGCGATGGGTGTCGGAGTATCCGGCGGGGATCGAGTACTCGGAGTCGCCGCACAGGTCGATGTCCAGCCAGATCGGCTTGAGCCGCTTCACCGGCTCCCAGGACGGCCGGTAGGTGTAGGCGACCTGGATGTACACCGTCTTCGACTCGGTGCTGTGGTTCATCAGGTCGATGAGCATGTTCCAGGAGTCGTACCAGTGCACGCGGTAGCCGTAACCGGTCGGGAAGGCGATCGCCGTCCGCTCGTTGCCCGACCCGAAGAATCGCTCGCCCGCGAGTCCGAGCAGGGTGTTGCCGCAGGTCGCGTCACGCTGGAACTGGCTGGTCAGCACGGTGTGGTGCAGCATCGGGCCGGTCGCCATCGTCGCCTTGCTGCCGTCGGGATACACCAGGTCGGGTGTGAACGACGTGATGAAGCAGTCGAGGCAGGGCCGCTGCACCCCGAACTTGAGCAGGTTGTGGATCATCCCGGGATGTTGCTCGGTTCCTGCCGGGATGGTGAACGGACCGTACCGGACGGTCTTCGAGTACGTCGTGGTCGTCGTCGCCGGTGCCGGTTGCGCGACGCCTGCGCCGGCGAAGAGGACGCCCACCGCCAGGCCGACGATCAGGACCCATCGCTTCATGGCCACTCCTCAGGAATGCGGGACGGACTTGGGTCAGCTCCACCAGCTGTGCGTCCAGGTGACCTGCGCCAGTGCGGCCTGGCCGTACAGACTCGGGTGGAAGTAGTCGAGCTTGCTGACATGGATGCGGCTGAACTGGAAGTCGAACGTCGCGTTGTCGTCGAAGCGGCACTGGACGTACTTCGCGCACTCCTTCTGCAGCACGGAGTTGAACGCGATGTTGCGGTCGCGGACGGCCTGCCGCTCGGCTTCGGTCCGGTTCGGCGCCAGCAGCGACTGGCAGATGTTCGCAAGGTCCCACACCAGCGGCGCCAGCCAGTCGGTGTGGTAGATCAGCCACAGCCGGTACACGTCCGGGATGCTCGCCACGAAGATCAGTGCCCGCGCGGGCAGCCCCGAGGTCAGCGTCTGCAACGTCTGCCGGAACTGGGCGCGATACGTCTCCACCGGCGTCATCGTCGCGGGCGACGAGGTGCACACGTCGTTCGCGCCCATCTCGATCGTCACGTATC
>DASXRB010001038.1:0-2836 GCA_036506875.1 Kribbellaceae bacterium
GCGCCACGAAGCGGCAGTGCCCGAGCTCCCCGGCGTACCCGTCACCGGACACGATCCGGCCGTCGACCACCATCGCGGCCGCGATCCCGGTGCCCAGTGGCAGGAACAGTGCGTTCGTGGTCCCGGCCAGTGCGCCGCGGCGCAGCTCGGCGTACCCGCCGGCACGCACGTCGTGCACCAGCGCCACCGGCTGGTCGTCGTGCACCGCCGCGCGCAGCGCGTCCAGCACCGCGGTCTCGCGCCAGCCGAGGTTCTCCGCCCGCACCGTGCCGAGCTCCGGGTCGTGGATCCCCGGTACCGCCAGCCCGGTCGCGACCGGCCGCAACCCGTCCGCGACGGCCTTGCGCCCGAGCTCGGCCACGGTCGCGATCACCGCGTCGAGAATGGCCTGCGGCCCCTCGCCCTGCGGCGTCGGCCGGGTCTCGCGGTGGATGACGGTCCCGTCCGCCGCGACCAGCCCGCACTTCATCCGGGTGCCGCCCAGATCGACGGCGACCACCACGTCAGGCGACGACAAGGACGGCTCCACGAAGCGTCATTATGCAGCGTTACCCATCAGTTCAAGCACTTTCGCGCACCTTGATCGACTGCCGGACAGCCTCCACGCGACCCCGCGAGCACCGTCCGCCCACCGCTACGCACACTGTAGGCCCGCCCCCACACCCCTCACCCACCCGTTCCACCACCCGCCCACCGCACGACGCCGCCACCCGGCCGCACCTCCGAACAGGACCCCGGCACCCCGCGCCCCATCCCGGGCCGCTGAACACGAAATGACTTGTACGACGCCCCGCCGCCCTGCTCACTCCCCCGACATCCTGTTCAGCGGACGGCTGTTCGGCGTGGGAGGCCGTCCGGGGCGAGGGCGGGCGAGCCGGGGATCGGAGAGGTCCCTAGGCTCGGCGCTATGACGACCGAGCAGGCAGACGTGACGGAACCGGGCGGGAGCGACCGCGTGGTGCGGATCGGGTACCGGTTCCGGGGTCCGGCGCGATCCGGGAACGGCGGGTATACCGCCGGGCTGCTCGGTTCGGCACTCGGTCCCGGACCCGTGCAGGTGACCCTGCGCAAGCCGCCGCCGCTGGAGACCGACCTCACGCTTGCCCTGAGCAACTCGATGGTCGCGCCGGGCAACGCAGTCTCGGCCGGCGCCTTGACCGGGCCGGACGGCGTGGTCGCCGATGCCGAGCTGGTGGACGCGGACGCGCTCGCCGACGCGCTGGCGGACCCGGTCTCGGTGGACGAGGCGCTCGCGGCGGAGGCGTCGTACCGAGGCCTGGTCACCCATCCGTTCCCGTCCTGCTTCGGGTGCGGCCCGGACAACCCCGAGGGGCTGCGGCTACGGCCCGGCCTGCTCGAAGCCGGCTACACCGCCTGCGCCTGGACACCCGCGCCCGATCTCGCCATGCCCGAGCTCGCCTGGGCCGATGCAGCCGGAGCCGGCGCGGCCGGCCTGGTCGGAACCGAGTACGTCTGGGCCGCCCTGGACTGCCCGGGCGGGTGGAGCGCGGATCTCGAGGGCCGGCCGATGGTGCTGGGCCGGATCACCGCTGCCGTCGACGACCTGCCGCGCGCCGGCTCGTCGTACGTGATCACCGGCCGGCTGCTCGGCGAGGACGGGCGCAAGACCTTCACCGCCACCAACCTGTACGACGCGGACGGCCGGCTGCTCGCGAGGGCGCGGCACACCTGGATCGCCGTCGACCCGAGCGCGTTCGAATAACGCCGGCACGCACAGAACGCGACCGGGTCGTAGCGGAGAAGGACGCGACACCCCGGCACGGCGCGCGACCGGCGTCGTACGACGGGAAGAATTGGGCCTGACATACGTGTGAGGCCCCTCAAAGTATGAGTTTGAGGGGCCCCACTTTGATCAGAGTGATGTGACGACCCTGATCTCACGGTCGGTCCGTCTGGACCCGGCAACCGCGTCACCGGCTGCCTCAGCGGGTTGCCCCGCCGGATGGATCCTCGGTCTCCGTCCGATCCCGCCTTCCCCTCTCGGGGATGGCGTATGAGAGTTCTATACCTCCGCGACCAGCCACACAAGCCCTTTCAGACAAGAGTTCTGGGCAATCTCCGGCCGTCCACACGTTGTGCACCGAAGTGCCCCGTCGGTCCACAGGAACGGCGCCGTTCTCCACAGAGAACAGCGCCGTCCTGTGCACAACGGGAGGACCTCAGCGCGGCGTCGGTGTGGTCTGCGTCGGGATCGGGATGCTGACGTTCCCGTTCTGCGGGATGACCATGAACTGGATCTTCCCGGACTCGATCGCCGACTTCAGCAGGTAGCCTTGGGCGCCGAGCAGCGCGACCTGGGCGCGCACCGACTGCAGCTCGACGTTGATCTGCTGGTTCTTCTGCTCCTGCGCCTGCTTGGCCAGCTCGGCGCGCTGCTTGGCCTCCAGACCGTCGATGATGCCCTTGTCCAGCGGCGTCGGCTTCTGGATCGTGAACGACAGCTCACCGCACGCGTTCGCACCCGTGTACGAAGGGCCGCAGAAGTAGTCGCCGCCGACCGCGGCCGGCAGCAGTTTGGTGAACTCCTTGGCCGCGGCGGTCTGGAACTGCGCCTTCTTCGCCTCGTTGTTGTACAGCTCCGCCCAGTTGTACTCCGTGCCGACCGCCGCCAGCGCCCGGTCGATCTGCGGCCGGAAGTACGACTGCAGCATCTCCTCCCAGCCCGAGCCGGTGTACGCGTGGGTCTTCAGCCCGATCCGCTCGTGGAAGGTCTTCAGCGTGTCCTTGCCCCGGTTCAGCGTGAAGTAGACCTGCACCCGCACACCCAGCCGGACGTTGTCCTTGCTGACGACCGTGACCTCGTCGTCGGGCGAGG
>DASXRB010001039.1:0-3380 GCA_036506875.1 Kribbellaceae bacterium
GTCCAGCGGCAGCATCGGCAGCAGGTTGAACAAGTTGAGGAAGAAGCCGGTGTAGGCCAGCGCCTGCAGCAGCTGCGAGCCGGTGGCATGGCTGAGCTCCAGCACGGCGTACGAGCCGGCGGCGCCGGCGATCGGGCCCGCGAGCGCGGAGACGGCCTCGTCGGCGACCGAGCGCTGCGGCGACCGCACCGACACGAACGCTCCGAGGAAGGGGATGAACATCGGCGCGCTCGCCTGGACACCCTGCGCGCGCAGCACCACGACATGGCCGAGCTCGTGCACCGCCAGCAGCAGCACGAACCCGGCTGCGAACCGCCAGCCCCAGAACAGCGCGTACGCCCCGATCGAGACGACCATGGACAGCGCGAACTTGAACTTGGCCAGGACCGCGAGGCCCTTGAGCGCGAGCAGCAGCTTGACCAGCAGGCCGCTCTTCGCCGCCGCGGCGCCACCTGCCGCCACCGCGCCGCCACCGGCGCGCGCCCCCCAGCGCGGCCTCCGGGGCGGTTCGGGCTGCCGCGGCTGCTCGGGTGCCGACTCGGTCATCGCGTCTCCTCGCCTCCTTGCCAGGCTACTGGCGGAGTGCGATGCGGACGCGGGCGCGAGCCGGCTCAGGACAGCGCGGCGAGCCGGTCGCAGGCAGCGACCAGGGCCGCGGACTGCGTCTCGTAGTACGAGTACCAGTACGGCTCGTCCGGCTGCGGATACGTGGGATCATCGATGTCGGCGTACCACGGTGCCGGTGCGCCCAGTGCCTCGCAGCGGAAGATGCGGGCGCGCAGATGAACCTCGGTGCTGTGCATGGTCTTTCCTGTTGTGGACATGGTGTCCCCCCGTAACTTTCCTTTCCCCTTACATCCAAGTTTGCCTACGCAGCGTTACAAACGTCAATTGGTTTTCACTCACAGCGATGACAGCGGCACTGCTGTGCCACAACTCACAGATCCAGCTGCTCGGTGCCGCGGGAGCGGGTGACCGCGATCGAGGCGGCCACCACACAGGCCATCCCACCGATCTGGAGTGCCGACAACCGCTGCCCCAGCACGCTGAACCCGGCGAGCGCGCCGACCGCCGGCTCCAGGCTCATCAGGATCCCGAACACCACCGGCCGGATCCGCCGCAGCGCGAGCAGCTCCAGCGAGTACGGCAGCACCGACGACAGCACCGCCACCGCCGCGCCGGTGAGCAGGTTGTGCGGCACGACCAGGGTGCCGCCCGCCGTCGCGATCCCGTACGGCGCGACGACCGCGGTACCGACCACCATCGCCAGCGCCAGCCCGTCGAGCTGCCCGAACCGCCGCCCGGTCTCCGCGCTCAGCAGGATGTACGACGCCCAGCAGGCTCCCGCGAGCAGCCCGAACCCCACCCCGGCCCAGTTCACCGCGTGCAGGTCGCGCCCGTTCACCAGCACCACGCCGGCCGCCGCCACCGCGACCGCGACCAGGTCCCGCGCCCGCCGCGACAGCACCGCGGCCAGCCCGAGCGGCCCGATGAACTCGACCGTCACCGCGACGCCGAGCGGCAGCCGCGCCAGCGCGAGGTAGAACGACAGGTTCATCAGCCCGAGTGTCAGGCCGAACCCGACCGCCGCGCGCCAGTCCCGCCAGTCGCGACCGCGCAGCCGCGGCCGCGCGACGACGAGAAGTACGACGGCGCCGAGGCCGAGCCGCAGCGTGACCGCACCGCCGGCGCCGATTCGGGGGATCAGCGTCGCGGCCAGGGCGCCGCCGAACTGCACCGACACGACGCCGCCGAGCACCAGCAGCGGCGCGGGCAGGGTGAACGACCGGAGCGCACGCATCGCCCCGATCAGATCACGACCGGCCCGTCAGCTCACGGGCATCTCACCACGGATACCTCCGCTCGATCTCGGAGTAGTCGTAGCTCGTCGGGTAGGGCACGTTGTCGTACGACCAGGTCGACACGTTCATCACCGAGTCGTACCTGGAGGTGTGCGCGAGGCCGACCGCGTGGCCGAGCTCGTGCGACATGACGTGCGCCCGCCGCGTCGAGGACGACAGGCAGCTGGAGTAGTAGCGGTTCAGCTGGATCCGCGCGTACAACAACCGGCCGTACTCGTCCTTCCACACCGTCGTGACGCCGCAGCGACCGTCGGAGGCGGTGTACCGCGACACCCACACCTTCTGCTTGTACGACGAGCAGTCGCCGCCGCTCACGACGTGCAGGTCGGCGGACGCGTCGTACCGCTGGACGACGGTCGCGACCGGCCACAAGGACGAGTACGTGTTGTTGACGACGCAGATCGTGCTGCCCGACCAGCGCCAGGATTCAAGGGACCCGTTCGCGGAACCTGCGGGAAGGGTCATAGCTGTTACCACGGCCCCGAACGCGAACAGCCGCGCTCGTGTCGCTGTGCCCCGTTTCCCCGTTCCGCCCAGTCTGAGACTCGGCATGGGGCCATCGTTCCCAGGCTATCGGCAAATATTCCTGTGAGTAGTCAGACAGTAACGCGACGCGATGGCGGTCGTTGTTTCATGTCCAGGACTCGCCGGCGCGGACGCCGCGCAGGCCGATCCAGAACAGGTTCATCAGCAAAGCCGCCATCTGCTCCGGCGGCGGGCCACCGCCGTTGCGGCTGCGCCACACCGCCAGCCGCTCGGTCGCGCCGGACAGCGCCTGCGCCACGACGTGGATCTCGTCCTCGCTGGTCTCCCGCTCGGCCGGCAGGTTGATCCGCACCATGCTCGCGATCAGCTCGACGAAGTCGGCGCGCACCTGGTCGGCCGCCTCGGCCGCCGGCCCCGCGCTCAACATGCCCTCGTCGACCATCACCGCCCAGGCCCGCGGGTGCTCGTCGAGGAACCGGAACCACTGCGCCAGGCCTTCGTACATCGCCCGCTCGGCGTCCGGGGCCGTCAGGACGACGTCCGCCACCGACTCGAACAGCCGCGCGCGCAACCGCGCCAGGCAGGCGACGAACAAGCCGTCCTTGGAGCCGTAGTACTGGTACACCAGCGGCTTCGACACCCCGGCCCGGGCGGCCACGTCGTCCATCGACGTACCGGCATAACCGCGCTCGCCGAAGGTCTCCTCGGCCGCGTCCAGCATCTCCAGCTCGCGCGCGGCGCGGTCCCGCCGCCGCGGACGAGCCGCGGCCGGCGTCGTGGGGTCCGTGGTCGAGGTCACTTGCCAAGCATAACTTACCCCCGGTAACTTACCTCAAGTAACTTACTCCGAGTAAGTTTCGTTCAACGGCCCCTCCTGGAGGTTGCGAGATGCCACCGTCCGACAGCACGCACAGCCGGATCCTCATCGTCGGCACCGGCTTCGCCGGCATCGGGATCGCGGTGCGCCTCGAGCAGGCCGGGTACCGCGACTTCGTCGTACTGGAGCGGGCGAGCGAGGTCGGCGGGACGTGG
>DASXRB010001040.1:0-1541 GCA_036506875.1 Kribbellaceae bacterium
GTCGAGGCGCACCAGGAGAACTTCCGCGATACCGAACGATTCGCCCAGTGGCGCGGCTTGGTCGGCCCGTTCTTCGCGTCGCCGCCGGTGGTCGAGCACTTCACCGACGTCCAGCCGGGCCGGCGACCGGGTCCGGAGCTGCCGCACTGACCAGGACCAGGAACGGTGCTAGCGCTGGTATCGCAGCCGGCGCCCATCGCACTCGGGTGCCTACCGAGCTCCGGCCTGTAGCGAACGGCGCAGTTCGACCGCGAACAGTGCTAGCGCTGGTACCGCGCCCGGTGACCTTCAGTCGCGAAGCCGAGGCGCCGGTAGAGGGCGGC
Organism: Kribbellaceae bacterium; assembly: GCA_036506875.1. Lineage (GTDB taxonomy): Bacteria > Actinomycetota > Actinomycetes > Propionibacteriales > Kribbellaceae > DASRHY01. The sequence continues at coordinate 324 of DASXRB010001040.1, forward strand.
GGCCGGATTGTCGGCGTTGACGGTCAGCCAGGCTTGTGCCTCGCCGTCCGCGCGCATCCGGGCCAATGCCTCCCCGATCAGCGCCGCGCCGATCCCCCGCCCGCGCGCCGCCGGCACGACGCCGACCTGGTCGATCCAGCCCACCGCCGCGGTGACGAAGCCGGCATCGCCGATGTCCGGCACGCTGGCCAGGATGGACCAGTCCGGCCGGAAGCCCTCTTCTGCCACGCCTTCGATCCATTCCGCCGCGGACCAGCCCGGAAAGCCGGGCCGCTCCCGGAACGAGGCGTCGTAGACGGCGTGGAACCGCGGCGCGGTGGCGTCGTTCCAGGTCTCGAGCGTGACTCCCGCGGGCCAGCGGGGCTGGATGTCACGGTCCACGCCATCGTTGCCCGGCGCCCGCTCGAGGTCGATGCGCATGACGTCCTCGGCGAAGACCTGCCGCAGGCCACGGGACGCGAACAGCTTCTCCGCCGCCGGGGTGAGCCCTTCCGTCTCGACGGTCACCGATGCGGCCTGGTCGAGCCCCCAGTTGAGCAGCGCGGCGCCGATCCCCCGACCGCGGGCCGCCGGGTCGACCATGCCGACGAAGACCGGCCCGTCGCGCACGGCACCGGCCGCCACGAGCCGGCCGCCCTCGTCGCGGACCGACACGGTCGCCGGGCCCAGCCAGCGCCGGCGCAGGAACGACGGATCGGCGGCCACCGGCAGGCCGCCGTCGACGTTCCGGCAGCGGGCGGCCAGCGCCACGAGGTCGTCGAACGCATCCTCGGCCAGCGGCGGCCAGGAGACGGCATCCCGATCGGACACACGGGCAGGGTACTGGCGTGACGCCGGATACGCCGCCCTTTAGTCGAGCTGGCGCGTCAAGGTCAGCCGTGCTGCGGCGTGACGACGACCTTCGCGGGGTCGATGTGCACCGATGCGGCGATCCGTGTGCGGAGCAGGTCGAACGTTGCGCGGTCGAGATTCGGCCCGAAGTAGGTGATGCGTTCAGTCGAGTGGAATTTGCCGTCGCTGAGCCGCTTGGTGCTGCCAGCGCCGCCGCTGACCCCCTTCGGAAACCCGGTGTAGTCGACGTTCCCGAGGCTGTGGCTAGTTGCCTCCTTCTCGGTGATGGGGCCGGATGTGCCCGAGACGATGAACCACATGCCGGTGACCTCGATGACGCGGGCATCGCGGACCCCATCGACCTTCTTGAGAGCGGCCGCGGCGCGC
>DASXRB010001041.1:0-1760 GCA_036506875.1 Kribbellaceae bacterium
ACCCGCTGAGTACCCGCCGTTGCCGGACGTCGGTGGACCGTTGAAACGGGCTGGGATCGTGAGCTCGCGGTACATGGGTCCAATGTAGGTTTGACCCCGTGAGCGACCTCATCGACACCACCGAGATGTACCTCCGCACCATCTACGAGCTCGAAGAGGAGGGCATCGTCCCGCTGCGCGCCCGGATCGCCGAGCGGCTGCACCAGTCGGGGCCGACGGTCAGCCAGACGGTGGCGCGGATGGAGCGCGACGGGCTGGTCACGGTGGAGGGGGACCGGCACCTGGAGCTCACCGACGTCGGGCGCAAGCAGGCGGTCCGGGTGATGCGCAAGCACCGGCTGGCCGAGCGGCTGCTGGTCGACGTGATCGGTCTGGAGTGGGAGGACGTGCACGCCGAGGCCTGCCGCTGGGAGCACGTCATGAGCGACACCGTCGAGCGCCGGCTGCTGGAGATCCTGCACAACCCGACCGAGTCGCCGTACGGCAACCCGATCCCGGGCCTGGACGAGCTGCGGGCCAGCGAGGAGGCGACGCCGACGGCGGACTACCTGATCGGCGTGGAGCCGCTGGGCAAGGTGATCGACGAGGCCGACGGCGGCGTGGTCCGGGTCCGGGTCCGGCGGATCGCCGAGCCGGTGCAGACCGACGACGACGCGATGGCGGTGCTGCGCAGGGCCGGGGCGCTGCCGGGACGCGAGGTGCTGACCGCGCACGACCCGGACGGGGTGCTGCTCGGCACCCGGGACGCGGGTGGCGTGATCAGCGACGAGACCGCCGGCCACATCTTCGTCAGCGTCGTCTGACCGCGTCTCCGTATCCAGCGATGTCCGACGAGCAGGTCGACTGGGTCCGCTACCTGCGCGACTTCCACGCCGCCGACCCCGGGGTGACCGAGGCGGTGCTGTCGCGCGCGACGGCGGGTGACCACACGCCGTACCGGTGGCTGTGCCGGGCGGTGTCCACGGACCCGAAACGCGTGCTGGACGTTGCCTGTGGCAACGGTGCGGTGGCGCGCCGGCTGGCGTCGGACGGGCACTGGGTGGTCGGCGTCGACCTGTCCGCGGCCGAGCTGGCGCTGGCGCCGCGGCCCGCGGTGCGGGCGGACGCGACGCAGCTGCCGTTCGGCGACGGGTCGTTCGACGTGGTGACCTGCTCGCTGGGGCTGGCGGTCGCGCACCCGCTGACCGCCGTCCTGGCGGAGATCGCGCGGGTGCTGCGGGCGGGCGGGGTGCTGGCCGCGACGGTGCCCGCCGTCCGGCCGGTCCGACGCACCGACCTGCCGGTGCTGACGGGGCTCGCGGCGCGGCTGCGCGGCGGGCCGCAGTTCCCGGGCGGCGGTGAGCTGACCGGGTTGCGGGACGAGCTCGTGGCGGCCGGGTTCGCGGTGCTGGAGAGCCAGCGGGAGCGGTACGGCTACCCGGTCCGGGACGAGGCCGACGCGGACCTGCTGGTGCGTTGCCTCTACCTGCCCGGAACCGGGCAGGGACGCCGTGACGCGGCGGTCGCATGGCTGTCCGAACGGGCCGCGAGCAAGGGCGAGTTCGAGGTCGCGATCCCGATCCGGCGGATCGTCGCGATGCGCTCCGGCAGCTGACGACACGCCCTGGAAAACCGCCACTTGACCGGCGGCGGGAACAGCGGAACATCAGAGGTGACGGTTGTGCTTTGTGCTGCTGGAGGTGGTTCGCATGACCGAGTGGCACGAGTTGCGTTGGGGTGGGCTGGCCGGACTCGGGTTCGTCGTCCTGGCGATGCTCGGA
>DASXRB010001042.1:0-4604 GCA_036506875.1 Kribbellaceae bacterium
TCGAGGGCTCCGGTGTAGTCGTACGCCTCGAACCGGTCGGTGGCCTCGTCGACGACCTGCCGCAGCCGGCGCAGCATGGCCAGGTCGAGCGCCTCGGTGACGGCCTGCGGGTCGGTCGCCGACGCGCCCATGCCGAGCACGAACTTCGACGCGTTCAGGACCTTGATCGCCAGCCGGCGGCCGACCTTCATCTGCGACTCGTCGAACGGCGAGTCCAGGCCCGGCCGGGCCATCGCCGCGCGCCAGCGCACCGCGTCGGAGCCGTACTTGTTCAGCACCTCGTCGGGCAGGATCGCGTTGCCCTTGGACTTGCTGAGCTTCTTGCGGTCCGGGTCGACGACGAAGCCGGAGATCATCGAGCGCTGCCACGGCAGCGAGCCGTTCTCGAAGTGCGCCCGGACCACGCGGGAGAACAGCCAGGTCCGGATGATCTCGTGCGCGTGCGTGTTGAGGTCCATCGGGAAGGTGCGCTTGAACAGCTCGTCGTCGCGTTCCCAGCCGCACACGATCTGCGGGGTCAGCGAGGACGTCGCCCAGGTGTCCATGACGTCCGGGTCCGCCTCGAAGCCTCCGGGCTTGCCGCGCTGCGACTCGTCGTACCCGCCGGGGCAGTCCGAGGTCGGGTCGACCGGCAGCTGCTCCTCGCGCGGCAGCAGCGGGTGGTCGTAGTCGGGCTCGCCGTCCTCGCCGACCGGGTACCAGACCGGGAACGGCACGCCGAAGAAGCGCTGGCGCGAGATCAGCCAGTCGCCGTTCAGGCCCTCGACCCAGTTCAGGTACCGGTGCTTCATATGCTCCGGGACCCAGCCCAGCTCGTTGCCCCGGTCAACGAACTCCTGCTTCAGCGAGGCGTCGCGACCGCCGTTGGTGATGTACCACTGCCGGGTGGAGACGATCTCCAGAGGCTTGTCGCCCTTCTCGAAGAAGTTCGCCATCCGCTGCGTCGGGACCGGCTCACCGTCCAGGTCGCCGGACTCGCGCAGCGCGTTCACGATGACCTCTCGCGCCGAGTGGACGGTCTTGCCGGCCAGCTCGCCGTACAGCTCCGAGCCGGTCAGCCACTCCGGCGTGTCGCGCAGCAGCCGGCCGTCGCGGCCGATCACGGTGCGGACCGGCAGCTGCAGCTCGCGCCACCACTGGACGTCGGTCAGGTCGCCGAAGGTGCAGCACATCGCGATCCCCGCGCCCTTGTCCGGCTCGGCCGCCGGGTGCGCGAGCACCGGGATGTCGACGCCGAACAGCGGCGACGTCACGGCCTTGCCGAACAGCCCCTGGTAGCGCTCGTCGTCGGGGTGCGCGATCAGCGCGACCACGGCCGGGATCAGCTCCGGCCGGGTGGTCTCGATGTAGACCTTGCCGTGCGGCGCGTGGAACGCGACCCGGTGGAAGAAGCCCGGGTAGTTGCGCGCCTCCAGCTCGGCCTGCGCGACCGCGGTCTGGAAGGTGACGTCCCACAGCGTCGGCGCCTCGGCCAGGTACGCCTCACCGCGCGCGTAGTTGCGCAGGAAGGCGAGCTGCGAGATCCGGCGCGACTCGGCCGAGATCGTCGTGTACAGCCGGGACCAGTCGACGCTCAGGCCGACCTGGCGCCACAGCGCCTCGAACGCCTGCTCGTCGATGTGGGTCAGCTCGCCGCACAGCTCGACGAAGTTCTGCCGGGAGATCGGGACCTGCTTCTTCGGGTCCGGCTTCGGCGGCGTGAAGTCCGGGTCGTACGGCAGCGACGGGTCGCAGCGCACGCCGTAGTAGTTCTGCACCCGGCGCTCGGTCGGCAGGCCGTTGTCGTCCCAGCCGATCGGGTAGAAGACCTTCTTGCCCCGCATCCGCTGGAACCGCGCGACCAGGTCGGTGTGGGTGTAGCTGAAGATGTGGCCGACGTGCAGCGACCCGGACACGGTCGGGGGAGGCGTGTCGATGGAGTAGACGTCCGCGCGGTCGGCCGTCCGGTCGAACGCGTAGGTGTCCTGCTCCTTCCATACCCGCGCCCACTTCTCCTCGAGGCCGTCGAGGCTGGGCTTGTCGGGAACACGCGACGTGGTCATGCGGCAGATCTTACGGCGGGCGACAGGGTGGTCTCACATCCATTACCGCCGCCCGCCGCGACCGCTAGTCGCCGCCCTCGTACTTGAACGACACCCGAAGCTTGGTCCGGTACGTGAGCGCGTCGCCCTCGATGTGGATGTCCTGCGCCACCACCTCCGCGATGCGCAGGTCCCGCAGGCTGTCGCCCGCGGTCTTGATCGCCGCGGCCGCCGCGTCCTCCCAGGACTGGCCACTCGTCCCGACCAGATCGACGATCTTGTAGACGCTCATGACTCCCCGCCTTCCTGTCGAACGGACATACCCCCTAGCCAGGCAACTCCTGCGCGGTCCCCGCCGTCAACCCCCGCCTACACTGGTCTGCCTGATGACTACCCCCTCGTACGCCGAGGTCTCGGCGCGGCTGCAGGCGCGCTGGCCGGAGCACAAGATCGCGCCGACACTGGACCGGGTACGACGCCTGGTGGAGCTGCTCGGCGACCCGCAGAAGTCGTACCCGGTGATCCACCTGACCGGGACCAACGGCAAGACCTCGACCGCGCGGATGGTCGACGCGCTGCTGCGCGAGGCGGGGCTGCGCACCGGACGCTTCACCAGCCCGCACCTGGAGACGGTGCGGGAGCGGATCACCCTGGACGGCGAGCCGGTCAGCGAGCAGCGCTTCACCGACGCGTACGCCGAGCTCGAGCCCTACCTGGAACTGGTCGACTCCGAGCTCGACGTCGCGCTGACCTTCTTCGAGGTGATCACCGCTCTGGCGTTCGCGATCTTCGCCGACGCGCCGGTCGACGTGGCGATCGTCGAGGTCGGCCTCGGCGGCACCTGGGACTGCACGAACGTTGCCGACGGCACCGTTGCAGTCGTCACGCCGGTCGCCGTCGACCACTCCCGGATCCTCGGCGACAACGCGGTCGACATCGCGGCCGACAAGGCCGGCATCATCAAGCCCGGCGCCACCGCCGTGATGGCGCTGCAGACCCCCGAGGTCTTCGAGGTGCTGATGCGCCGTTCGGCCGAGGTGGGCGCCACGATCGCCCGCGAGGGCTTCGAGTTCGGCGTGATGTCGCGCGAGGTCGCCGTCGGCGGGCAGCTGCTGACGCTGCGCGGGCTGGCCGGGGAGTACGACGAGGTCTTCGTGCCGCTGCACGGCGAGCACCAGGCCCGCAACGCGGCGACCGCGCTCGCCGCCGTCGAGGCGTTCGTGGGCGCCGCCCGTGACACTGCGCAGGACAAGCAGGTCGACCCCGACCTGGTCCGGCGCGGCTTCGCCCGGGTCACCTCACCCGGCCGGCTCGAGGTGGTGCGGCACAGCCCGGCCGTGCTGATCGACGCCGCGCACAACCCGCACGGCGCGCAGTCCGCGGCCGACGCCGTGAGCGAGGCGTTCGCGTTCTCGCCGCTGATCGGGGTGCTCGGCTGCATGAAGGACAAGGACGTCTACGGCGTGCTGGAAGCCTTCGAGCCGATCATGGACACCGTCGTGTGCACCCGGAACTCGTTCGACCGCTCGATGCCGGCCGAGGAGCTGGGCGCGGAGGCCGCCGAGGTGTTCGGGGACGACCGGGTGGTCGTCGTACCCCGGCTCGACGACGCGATCGCCGAGGCGGTCCGGCTCGCCGAGGAGAAGGCGACGGCGCTGGGCAGTGGCGGGGTGCTCGTCACCGGCTCGGTGATCACCGCCGGCGAGGCCCGGGTGCTGCTCGGCGGTGGCCCGTCGTGAGGTCGCTGGCCGCGATCGTGCTCGGCTTCGAGGCGATCGTGTTGGCGCTGACCACGCCGGTGCTGATCTCGGTCTCGCACGTGGACAAGGGCACCGCCCTCGCCGTCGGGCTCGGGCTGGCCGCGCTGGCGGTCGTCGCGGCCGGGCTGCTGCGGGTGAAGGCCGGGTACGTGCTCGGCTGGGTGGTGCAGGCCGGCGCGATCGGCCTGGGGTTCGTCGTACCGGTGATGTTCCTGCTCGGGTCCGCGTTCGCAGCGTTCTGGGTGATGGCGATCTACCTCGGGCTGCGGATCGAGGAGGCCCGGCGCGCCGCCGCAGACGACGGCCGGGCCGGTCAGGTCAGCTGACGTCGACCGCGCCGATCCAGCGGTACGACGACGTGACGCTCTGATACGGCGACAGGAACGCGACGCGGACGTCGGCGTCCGACGAGGCGTCCCAGTTCGTGTAGAAGTACCCGTTGCTGTTGGTCGTGGCGTCGCCGACGGTGCGGTACGGCTTGGTGCGGTCACCGCGCGGCCGGGTCTGCACGACCACCGTTTGGCCGCCGTACGGGATGATCTTGCCGGTGGTCGTGACCACGGTCAGGTGGCCCCAGGTGGACATCAGGGTGCCGGGGTGGACGACGGTCGCGTAGGTGGGCTTGACGGTTCCGCCGATGTACGTCGGGTGCAGCACCTTGGCGAGCGTGTCGCCTGCCGTCCAGTGGCTGGTCGTCCAGCCGAGCGTCGACGTGCTCGGCACCGCGGCGTACACGTAGGCGCTCGCGGTGAGCGGCACCGTCACGGCGAACCGGCCGTAGCTGTCGGTGGTGGTGCTCGCCAGCACCGATCCGAGCTTCCAG
>DASXRB010001043.1:0-15250 GCA_036506875.1 Kribbellaceae bacterium
CTCCTCATCGCTCACCGAACGCTCCGCGACCGCGCTCGCGGCGGCGATCCGGGCGCGCGAGGTCAGTGCCCGCGAGGTCGTCGAGGCGCACATCGAGGTGCTCGAGCACGTCAACCCGGCGGTGAACGCGATCGTCGCCGACTGCTTCGACGCGGCCCGCGACCGGGCGGACCTGGCCGACGAGGTGATCGGGGCCGCCGCACCCGGTGACGAGCTGCCCCCGCTGCTCGGCGTTCCCTTCACGACCAAGGAGTCGATCGCGGTCGCGGGTATGCCGCACACCGCGGGAGTCGTTGCCCGACGCAACTACCGAGCCGGCCGCACGGCTCCCGTCGTACGACGGATGGTCGACGCCGGCGCGATCCCGCTCGGGCTGACGAACACGTCCGAGCTGTGCATGTGGATCGAGACCGAGAACAAGCTGTACGGGCGGACCAGCAACCCGTACGACGCCGGCCGGACCGCCGGCGGGTCGTCCGGCGGCGAGGGCGCGGCGGTCGGTGCGGGCGGTGCGCCGTTCGGGCTCGGCACCGACAGCGGCGGCTCGATCCGGATGCCGGCGTTCTGCTGCGGGGTCTTCGGGCACAAGCCGAGCACCGGGTTGGTCCCGCTCACCGGGACGTTCCCGGTGCCGCGCGGCGCGACCACCCGGCTCGTGGTGAACGGCCCGCTGGCGCGGCGGGCCGAGGACCTGATGCCGCTGCTGCGGCTGCTGTCCGGACCGGACGGCGACGACCCGCTGTGCGATCCGGCCGGTGCGGTCCCCCCGGGCGACGGCACAACCGTGGAGCGGCTGGGCGATCCGGCTGCGGTGCCGCTGGACGGGCTGAAGGTGCTGATCAGCGAGCACGCGTGGCTGCTGCCGATCAGCCGTGAGCTGCTGGCGGCGCGGGAGCGGGCGGCCGCGGTGCTCGAGTCGCTCGGCGCCCGCGTCGAGCGCCTGCCGGTGCGGGCGGCGCGGCGGATGATCGAACCGTACCTGGCGATCCTGTCCGAGGGCGGTTCGCTGCACGACATCCTGCGCGCGGAGGGCTCCGATGTCGGCTGGCGCGCGACGCTGACGCGTGGTGGCGAGCACACCCGGGCGACCAAGATGCTGCTGCTCGGCGAGCCGCTGACCGCGCGGTCGCCGCGGTTCCGCAACGGCCTGGCCGCGGGGCTCGACTTCGCCCGCGAGTTCGTCGCGACCGTCGGCGACGGGATCGTGCTGCACCCGCCGGCCCCGACCGTCGCGCCGCGGCACGGCCGGACGATCGGCAAGCCGAACTGGCCGCAGCCGATGGGCCTGTTCAACCTGGCCGGGCTGCCGGTCACGCAGGTCCCGCTCGGGCTCAACGACCACGGCCTGCCGCTCGGCGTACAGGTCGCCGCCGGCCCCGGTCGCGACCACGTCGCCATCCGGGTCGCGCTCGAGCTGGAACGCGCCTTCGGCGGCTGGACGCCGCCGCCCCGCGGCTGAACCCGTCTCCCGCACACCTCCCGGTGTGTTCGCAGATCCACAGGTCCCGGCTCTCGTGTGGTCGCAGATCGCCGTGGACACCGGGAGAAAGAAGTGGATTCGTGCACACACACAGCCGTGACCTGCGGATTCGCGCACACACGGGGCAAATCATTTAGCCGGCTTGGGATCGGGGTCGTACTGTCGTAGGCGTGACTTCCGTCCCAGCAGACCTGCCCCGCACCGCCGGTGAGCTGCGTGCCGCCGGACACACCCCCAAGTCCGTCAAGGCCGAGATCCACGACAACCTGGTCGCCGCGCTCCGCGACGGGCACCACCCGTGGCCGGGCATCGTCGGGTTCGACCGCACCGTGCTCCCCCAGCTGGAGCGCGCGCTGCTCGCCGGGCACGACGTCGTCCTGCTCGGTGAGCGCGGTCAGGGCAAGACCCGCCTGCTGCGCACCCTCGCCGGCCTGCTCGACGAGTGGACCCCGGTCATCGCCGGCGCCGAGCTGCCCGAGCACCCGCTGCACCCGATCACCCCGGCGTCGATCCGCCGGGCCGCCGAGCTCGGTGACGACCTGCCGGTGACCTGGCTGCACCGCGACCAGCGGTACGCCGAGAAGCTGGCCACCCCGGACACGTCCGTCGGCGACCTGGTCGGCGACGTCGACCCGGTCAAGGTGGCCGAGGGCCGCAGCCTGGGCGACCCGGAGACCATCCACTACGGCCTGGTCCCGCGGGCGCACCGCGGGATCATCGCGATCAACGAGCTGCCGGACCTGGCCGAGCGGATCCAGGTGGCGCTGCTGAACGTGATGGAGGAGCGCGACATCCAGGTCCGCGGGTACACACTGCGGCTGCCGCTCGACGTGCTGCTGGTCGCGACCGCGAACCCGGAGGACTACACCAACCGCGGCCGGATCATCACGCCGCTGAAGGACCGGTTCGGCGCCGAGGTGCGCACCCACTACCCCCTGGACGTGGACGCCGAGGTGGACGTCGTACGGCAGGAGGCGCACCTGGTGGCCGAGGTCGGCGAGCCGCTGCTGGAGGTGCTGGCCCGGTTCGTCCGGCGGCTGCGCGAGTCGGCCGCGATCGACCAGCGGTCCGGCGTGTCGGCGCGGTTCGCGGTCGCGGCGGCTGAAACGGTCGCGGCGGCGGCGCTGCGGCGGTCGGCCCTGACCGGTGAGGAGCCGGCAGTGGCGCGGCCCGTCGACCTGGACACGGTGCCGGCGGTGCTGCGCGGCAAGCTCGAGTTCGAGCCGGGTGAGGAGGGCCGCGAGACCGAGCACCTGGTGCACCTGCTGCGCCGTTCGGTCGCCGAGACGGCGCGGGAGCGGTTCGCCGGGCTGGACCTACAGCCGCTGGCCGACGCGGTCGCGGCCGGGCACCTGGTGACGACCGGCGAGCGGGTGCCGGCCCGGGACGTGCTGGCCGCGCTGCCGGAGCTGCCGGTCCTGTACGACGTGGCGACCCGCGCCGGGCTGGACCCGGACGACGACCCGCCGGGCCGGATCGCGGCCGCGGTCGAGCTCGCCCTGGAGCTGCTGTACCTGTCCAAGCGGCTGGCCAAGGACGCCGACGACGAGGCGACGGTGTACGGCCCGTGAGTGTCGAGCCGTTCGGGTACTCCTACGGTCCGTGGCACGACGGGCCGGATCCGCTGGCGCCGCCGGTGGACCTGCGGGAGGCGCTGGACGCGATCGGCCGCGACGTGATGGACGGCTACTCCCCCGGCAGTGCGCTCGAGGAGCTGCTGCGGCGCGGCATGCGCGACACGTCCGGGCTGGACGACCTGACCCGGCGGCTGTGGGAGCGCCGGGCCGAGCTGCAGCGCCGGCACCGGCTGGACGGGACGTTGCAGGAGGTACGACGGCTGCTCGACCAGGCCGTCGAGACCGAGCGGACCGCGCTGTTCCCGGACCCGTCCGACGACGCGCGGTTCGCCGAGGCGCGGCTCGACGCGTTGCCGGCCGGGACGGCGGCGGCGGTGCGCGAGCTGGCGTCGTACGACTGGAAGTCCTCGGAGGCGCGGGAGAAGTACGAGCGGATCAAAGACCTGCTCGGCCGGGAGCTGCTGGACTCGCGCTTCGAGGGGATGAAGGAGGCGCTGCAGTCGACCACCCCCGAAGACGTCGAGCGGGTCCGGGAGATGCTCGCCGACCTCAACGCGCTGCTGGCGGCACACGCGGCGGGGCGGCCCGGCGTACCGCAGCTGTTCGAGGACTTCATGGACCGGCACGGCGAGTTCTTCCCGGAGAACCCGCGCAACGTCGACGAGCTGATCGACGCGCTCGCGGCCCGGGCGGCGGCCGCGCAGCGGATGCTGAACTCGATGTCGCCCGAGCAGCGCGAGGAGCTGATGTCGCTGGCGCAGCAGGCGTTCGGCGACCCGCGGCTGGCCGCGCAGCTGCAGGCGCTCGACGCCCAGCTGCAGGCGTTGCGGCCGGGTGAGGACTGGACGTCGTCGGCCGGCTTCCGCGGTGACGACCCACTCGGGCTCGGCGCCGGGGCGCGGGCGATGCAGGACCTGGCGGAGCTCGACGCGCTGGCCGAGCAGCTCGCGCAGTCGTACCCGGGGGCGCGTCTGGAGGACATCGACCTGGACGCACTGGAGCGCCAGCTCGGCCCGCAGGCCGGTGTGGACGCACGGCGGCTGTCCGAGCTCGAGCGCGCGCTGCGCGAGCAGGGCCTGGTCGAGCGCGCGCCCGACGGGTCGCTGCGGCTGTCGCCGAAGGCGCTGCGGCGGCTCGGCGAGACCGCGCTCGCGGACGTGCTGCGGGCGGCACGCGGGCGGTCCGGCGACCGGGACAGCGCGGCCGCCGGCGCGGCCGGTGAGCTGAGCGGGTCGACCCGGCCGTGGGAGTTCGGCGACACCCAGCCGTGGGACGTCCCGCGCACGGTGCGGAACGCCGTGCTCCGCACGGCCGGCAGCCGTCGTCAGGACGGCCGGGTGCGGATGGACGTCGCCGACGTCGAGATCGCCGAGACCGAGCACCGGGCCCGCGCGGCGGTCGCGCTGTGCGTGGACACCTCCTGGTCGATGGTGCAGGAGGGCCGCTGGCTGCCGATGAAGCGGACCGCGCTCGCGTTGCACCAGCTGATCTCGACGCGCTATCGCAACGACGCCCTGCAACTGATCACGTTCGGGCGGTACGCCCGCTCCGTCGAGCTCGCCGAGCTGGTCGGCCTGGAGGGCACCTGGGAGCAGGGCACGAACGCGCACCACGCGCTGCTGCTGGCCGGCCGGCACCTGCGCCGCAATCCGGACGCACAGCCGGTCGTGCTGCTCGTCACCGACGGGGAGCCGACCGCGCACCTGGAGTCCGAGGGCGTCGCCGAGTTCTCGTACCCGCCCTCACCGAGGACGCTGCGTACGACGCTGGCCGAGGTCGACCGGCTGTCCCGGCTCGGCGCCGTACTGACGGTGTTCCGCCTCGGCGACGACCCGCGCCTCACGTCGTACGTCGACCTGCTCGCCCGCCGCGGCGGCGGCCGTGTGGTGGCGCCGGACGTGGACGGTCTCGGCGCCGCCGTGGTCAGCGACTACCTCCGGACTCGGCGGAGGCTCTAGCGAGTGCGGTAGAGGTCGTCGAGTCCGATCGTCACCACGTCGCCGGCCAGATCCTGCTCGAAGCCGGCGCCGCTGTAGCAGGCCAGGACGGTCTGGCTCATGTCGAAGCCCTGGCCGGACAGGAGGTCTCGAGCGCGCCGGAGGCGGTCGACCTGGCGTCGGCCGATGACGTCGCCCCACGTGGCCTCCCCCAGGGACAGCACGCGCCGGGGCTTTCCGGGTTCTGGCGCGGCGAGGACCACCACGTCCACCTCGATCTGACCGCGTCGCACCGGATCGGGAACGACGCCGGAACCGACCTCGGATGCCAGTTCGCCGAACCTGTCGAACCCGACCGACATCACGTAGTCCCGGCACAGTTGCTCGAAGTGCGGCCCGAGCACCTGGGCGTGGAATCGCGGCCTGGCCGTCCGCCATACATTCTCGGCGCGGCCGCTCTCGAGCAGACCCCCACTGTGGTCGCATCACGACGTGGTAGAAGACGACCAGTGGCTCGGCCACCCTGTACGTCGATCGGCCGGGCCGGAGGATGTCCTGCTCCCTGCGGAGCAACCCGCTGTCCTCCAGCACGTTCAGGTGATGGCCGATGTCCGCGGACTTGCGTCCGATGTAGTTCGCGATCCCGCCGCGCGTGTTGTTGCCATGCGCAACGGCGGCCAGCGCGGAATGGTAGAGCGCGGTGTCCCGGACGTCCGTCTCTTCTTCGAGAAGGTATCGAGCCTCGCGGAACAACGGCCGCGCCGGTCGCAGCGCGGTCCGGCACACCCAGTCGTCGAAGTCCGCGATGTCGGCCGGCGCGTCCCCGTCGACGAACCGCTTGTATGCCGGCGTTCCGCCGACCACCGCGTGGACGACGGCCGCGAGACGTGGCTTCCACCAACGACTCGAGCAGGTACGTCTTGCCCTGGCGCCGACGACCGCTGACGACGCCCAGGCGCGGAGCCGCGGAGGTCGCCGATACGAATCGTGCGAGCTCGTCCCACTCCGTGTCGCGAGCGAAGATCCGGGCCGGCTTGAGAATCATGGCTCCCAAGGTGCGAAACATACTTCCGCGAACCGTACTTCGGCGAAGAATACTTCGTGCAGGCCCCGAGCTCGACCGGCTTGCTCGACGAACCACCGTGCGACCGGGGGCTGAGAACTGCCGCTTGTCGTGCCGCCCGCCGGTGAGGTCGTCCCGCTTCGCCGGGTCCGGCTAGGCCGCGAGGTCGAGGACGAGGCGGTCGCCGGCGGGGCGGAAACCGACCTTGCGGAGGTAGGCGGCGGCATCGCGCATGCGCGGTGGCGCGATCACGCGGGTGAAGCCGTGCCGGGTGAACACGTCGCTGCGGCGGTAGACGAACTCGCCGGGCGTGAAGTCGCGGTACTCCGGCAGCACGTAGTCCAGCTCCACCTGCGCGGCGCCGCCGCCCGCGTCGTCGGCCAGCACCACACCGATCGTGCTCTCGCCGCGCTGCACCAGGAACGCGTACCGGCTGTCCACCGCGGCCGGCTTGAAGTCCGGGTTGAACCGCGCGATGTCCCGCCCGTGCGTCAGCAGCACGTGCTGGAGATACGCGTCCGAGCCGCCGACCTCCAGCACCTCGTACACCGCGTCGTCGTGCCGGTGCCGCAGCAGCCGCCACAGGTGCACGGTGTTGATGAGGGCGAGGACGACGTTCATCCCGACCATCGGCCAGACCTCGATGACGGCGTTGAACCCGGTCAGCACCACGCAGCCGACCAGGTTCAGCACCCGCAGTCGCAGGATCCTTGTCTGCAGCAACGACACCACGACCAGGGCCGAGCCGCCCCAGCCGACGACGCTCAACCAGTCCACCTCGTGAGCGTAGTCCTGGTTCCACGTGGAACCCGGCGATGACCTGTCCCGTCGCCCCGGGACGAGATCTGACTCAGTGCGGCGCCCGGTAGCGCCAGAACGCCGGCACCGCCGCGACCGTTGCCGCGAGCAACACGATCACCAGGACGCCGCCGCCGGTCGCGGCGGCCGCCGTACCGAACTGTGCCGCGGCCGTGCCGTGCACGAGGTCCGCCAACCGCGGCCCGCCGGCCACGACGACCATGAACACGCCCTGGATCCGGCCACGCATGTCGTCGGTCGCGGCGGCCTGCAGGATCGCGCCGCGGTGCACGCCGCTGACCATGTCCGCGGCGCCTCCGATCGCGAGCATCAGCACCGCGAGCCACAGCGACCGGGTCAGCCCGAACCCGGCCATCGCCGCGCCCCAGGTCGCGATCGCCACCGTCACGACGACACCGCTGCGCCGCAGCCGGGACAGCTGTCCGGACAGCAGCCCGATCACCAGCGCACCCAGCGGGATCGCCGCGAACAGCCAGCCCAGCGCCGCCCCGCCGCCGTACGTCCGCTCCGCCATCTCCGGGAACAGCGCCTTCGGCATCCCGGCCACCATCGCGATGAGGTCGACCGCGAACGAGACCAGCAGCACGCCGTGCCCGCTGAGGTACCGCAGCCCGGCCACCACGTCCCGCAGCCCCGCCGTCCGGCTCGCCTGCTCGTGCGGCGGCATCGGCGGCAGCCGCAACACCATCACGAACGCCACCGCGAGCGCGACCGAGTCGATCAGGTACAGCACCGGCAGACCCGCGACCGGGATCAGGACACCGGCCACCAGCGGGCCGAAGACCGCGCCGAACATGAAGGTTGTGAACCCGAGCGCATTCGCCGCGACCAGCAGCCCGGCCGGCACCACCCGCGCGATCGCGGCACTACGGGTCGGCGCGTTCACGGCGGCGAAGGACTGCTGCACGCCGTACAGCAGGAGCACCACGACGACCGAGTCCAGCCCGGCGGCCGCCTGCAGCCACAGCAGAACGCTGGTCACCACGATGCCGAGGTTGCTGACGGCCATGACGGTACGACGATCGACCGCGTCCGCGATGGCGCCGCCCCACAGGCCGAACACGACCAGGACCGCGAGACCGACCGCGCCGGTCAGTCCGACGTACGCCGACGAGCCGGTCAGGTCGTAGATCTGCTTCGGCACCGCGACGGCGCTGAACTGGCTCCCGACCGCGGTCACGGCCGTCCCCGTCCACAACCGCCGGAACGCCGGGATCCGCAACGGCCGCGTGTCGATCACCACCGACCCCAGACGCCGGCGCCGCACCGCCGCCCCGGCCTCGCCCGCCGCTTCAGCCTCCGTTCCCTCACTCACCGCGCCACCTAAACACACCGCGAAAGCACCCCGCCGCGCCCTTCCCCCCGCCTTGACCGCTGCGGTCGGCCCCGGCGGGGGTCAGCCCGAGGAACGCGCCGCCCACCAGGACAGGAGTTCCTCGCGGGCGCGGTCCTCGCCGAGGGGGCCGTGTTCGAGGCGGAGCTCCAGGAGGTGCTTGTAGGCCGCGCCCACGTCGCGGCCAGGCGGGATGCCGAGGATCTCCATGATCTGGTTGCCGTCCAGGTCGGGCCGGATCGCGTCCAGCTCCTCCTGCTCCCGCAGCCGCTCGATCCGTTCCTCGAGGTGGTCGTACGCCGTCCGCAGCGCGTCGGCCTTGCGCCGGTTCCGCGTCGTGCAGTCCGCCCGGGTCAGCACGTGCAGGCGGGACAGCAGCGGGCCGGCGTCGCGAACATAACGTCGTACCGCCGAGTCCGTCCACTCACCAGTGCCGTAGCCGTGGAAGCGCAGGTGCAGCTCGACCAGCTTCGCGACCGCGTCGATCTCGTCCTTGGAGAACCGCAGCGCCGTCATCCGCTTGCGGGTGAGCTTGGCGCCGACGACGTCGTGGTGGTGGAAGGTGACCTTGCCGCCGTTCTCGAACCGGCGGGTGCGGGGCTTACCGATGTCGTGCACGAGGGCGGCGAAGCGAACGACGAAATCCGGGCCGCCGGCGCCGAGCCGGGGCTCGAGGTCGATGGCCTGCTCGAGGACGGTGAGCGAGTGCTGGTAGACGTCCTTGTGCCGGTGGTGCTCGTCCAGCTCCAGCCGCAGCGCCGGCAGCTCCGGCAGCACGTGGTCGGCCAGGCCGGTGGTGACGAGCAGGTCGAGGCCGCGGCGGGGTTCGGGCGCGCGGACCAGCTTCACCAGCTCGTCGCGGACCCGCTCGGCGGAGACGATCTCGATCCGGCCGGCCATGCCGGTCACCGCGGCCACCGCCGCCGGGTCGGCCTCGAAAGCGAGCTGCGCGGCGAACCGGGCCAGCCGCATCATCCGCAGCGGGTCGTCGTCGAACGACTGCTGCGGTGTCGCCGGCGTACGCAGCCGCTTGTTCGCCAGGTCCTCGAGCCCGCCGAACGGGTCGACGAACTCCTGCCCCGGCAACGACACGGCCATCGCGTTCACGGTGAAGTCGCGGCGCAGCAGGTCGCCCTCCAGCGAGTCGCCGAACTTCACCCTCGGCTTGCGCGACTCCTGGAGGTAGACGTCCGAGCGGTACGTCGTGATCTCCAGGACCCACTCGCCCTTGTTGCAGCCGATCGTGCCGAACTCCTTGCCGATCGTCCACACGTCGTCCGCCCAGCCCTTCAGCAGCCGCTGGATGTCGTCCGGCTCGGCCGAGGTGGTGAAGTCCAGGTCCTTGCCGAGCCGGCCCAGCAGCGCGTCCCGCACGCTGCCGCCGACGAGCGCGATCTGGTGGCCGGCGTCGACGAACCGGGCGCCGAGCTCGTTGACCACGGGCGCGATCCGTAGCAGCGACTGCACACCCTGCCGTTGTACGGCGGACAGCCGGGCGTTCTGGTTGGAAATCGGAGCCTCCCCTTTCGCGCGCGATCGGTCTCCGGAGTTAGAAGGCACGAAGATCTAGGCTACGGTGACCGCGTGTTCGGTGCGTTGGGCAGGGCGCAGGCGAGGACGCCGGTGCGAGCGTTGGCGGGGTGTGCCGCCCGGCTCGTCGCCGTACCCGCTGTGACCGCGCTGGTCTGCCTGTCGTCCCCGCCGCCGCTCGCGCACGCGGCCTCGGACGTCGCCGAGGTGTCGGTCGCGGTCCGGATCACCTCGTTCACGCCGATGGCGCCGAAGCCCGGCGACACCGTGAAGATCACCGGCAGCGTCACCAACACCGGTACGACGACCCTCACGAACACCCAGGCGCTGGCCTGTGTCGACCGCGACCGGATCACCGACCGCGGCGAGTTCGCCGCGCTCCCGCCGCAGGGCGACGACTGCAAGGGCCTGACCGGCACCGGCGCGTACCACGACTTCGCCGACGTGCTGGAGCCGAAGGTCAGCAGGCGGTTCAGCATCACCGTGCCGTGGACCGACTGGCGGCTTGGCAGCAACCGCGACGGTGTGTACGTCGTCGGTGTGCGGATCAACGGCGACAACCCGGACGGCGGCCGCGAGCACCCGGCGATCGCCCGCACGCTCATGCCGGTGGTCGCGCCGGACGCGAAGCTGCGCACGGTGCGTACGGCGATGATGCTGCCGCTGCGGCACCGGCCGACCCAGCTGAACGGCACGTACTTCGCCGACGAGTCTTTGAACGACGCGCTGAAGCCGGACGGGCGGCTGGGACGGCTGGTCCGCGCGGGCACCGGCAAACAGGTCAGCTGGCTGATCGACCCGTCGGTCCTCGACGAGGCACGGCAGCTGGCGGCGTCGTACGGGACCGATCCGAAGGACGCGAAGCGGCGACAGAACACGAGCCAGGCCGCGGCCGACTGGCTGGCCGCGCTCGACCGCGCCGTCAGCCCGCCGCAGGGCCACTCCCCGGTCGCGCTGCTGCCGTACGGCGACCCGGACGTACGCACGCTGGAGGCCGCGCGGCTCGGCAGCATTGTGGACGGCGCCCGCGAGCTCACCGCCGGGGTGGACCGGCCCCCGGCGGGCAAGCCGGTGCAGTCCACGGTCTGGCTGGAGAACGGCTCGGCGAACGACGCCACGCTGTCGGCGCTGGCGGCCGACCACCCCGGCAGCCGCCCCGGTGACCTGACCCTGCTGTCCAGCTGGGCATGGGCGCCGGACGAGCGGCCCGACCCGGACGGCTCCCCGATCGTCGACGTGACCACCTCGGCCGGCACTGTGCGCGCCGTGGTCGCCGACCAGGGCCTCACCTCCGGCGGCCCGGACCCGGCGGTCGTCAACGGCCCGGTGCAGGTCCGGCAGCGGTTCGCCGCCGAGACCGCGCTGATCGCGCTGTCCGAGGGCACCACTCCGGTGACCGTGGTCGCCGCACCGGCCCGGGGGTTCGACGTCCAGGGCAGCGCCACCGGCGTACTGCTGCAGGGCCTGTCGCTGCCGTGGATCACGCCGATCGGCATCGACCAGGTCACCGGCCCGGCCGCCACCACCGTCGCCGCGCCGGCCCCGAAGCCCGAGATCACGGCGCTGAACCAGCAGCAGCTGAGCGCGGTCCGGGAGATCTCGGACGACGTCGCGACGTTCAACGACCTGGCCACCAACTCGGTCGCGTTCAAGCAGGACCTGAACCGCCGCGCGGCCCGGGCCGCGTCGACGTCGTGGCGCGGGTTCGGCGGCGACGGCGACCGGTACCGCCACTACCAGCTCGGGGTGTACTTCCGGCCGCAGTTCGCCAGCGTGCACATCGTCACCACCGATGGCGGCGACGGCACCGTGGTCACGCTGTCCGCGAGCAAGGGCCAGTTCCCGCTGACGATCGAGAACGGCATGAAGCGCCCGGTCAAGGTCGGGGTGCGGATCGAGTCGGTGAACCGCGACGACCTCTCGGTGGAGAACATCGAGCCGAGGGTGATCCGCGGCGGCAACCGGTACTCGTTCACGATCCGCGCCTCGGCCCAGCAGAACGGCCTGATCAAGGCGCGCGCGTACGTGATCACCGAGGACGGCCACCAGCTCGGCGCGCCGCTGGAGCTGGACATCCGGGCCGCGCAGTACGGCACCGTCGGCTGGGTCCTGGTCGCGTCCGCCGTCGCGCTGCTGTTCGGTACGTCGGCGATCCGGATCTTCCGCCGCATCCGCAAGGAACGTCGTACGACGATTGCCGCGGCCGCCGGCGCAGCCGGCACGCCGGCCTCGACCGCCACGAGCCCGGCCCCCGCCCCAGCCGTGGACGTCGTCGACGCCGCCGGTGTCATCGACGTGCCCGCGGCATCCGAGGTCGCGGACCCCGCACAAGCGCCGGCGACCGCCACGAAAGGAACCGATGGCTGATCGCACCGCCCGGGCCGCCGCAGTGATGGCGGTCGGGACCGTCCTGTCACGCCTGCTCGGGTTCGCCCGGATCGCCCTGCTCGCCGCCGCCATCGGTACGGCCCTGCGCAACGACCTGTTCACGGTCGCGAACACGATCCCGAACAGCCTCTACATCCTGCTCGCCGGCGGCGTGTTCAACACCGTCCTGGTGCCGCAGCTGGTGCGCGCGATCAAGTCCGACGACGACGCCGGCCAGGAGTACACCGACCGGATCATCACCGCCGGGCTCGTGGTGCTGGCGGTGCTGACCACGGCGTGCGTGATCCTCGGGCCGGAGATCGCGCAGCTCTACATGCCGGACCGGATGAACGCCGCCGACCGGGTCGAGCAGCGGGCCGAGGTCGAGTTCTTCACCCGGCTGTGCCTGCCGCAGATCTTCTTCTACGGCGCCTTCGTGCTGGTCGGGCAGGTGCTGAACGCTCGCGGCCGGTTCGGCCCGATGATGTGGGCGCCGATCGCCAACAACGTCGTGGCCGGGCTGTCGATCGTGGCGTTCATGGTCTTCTACCGGGTCGGTGCGGACCCGGCGACGTACTCGACCGGCGAGTCGCTGCTGCTCGGCCTCGGCCACACGGTCGGGATCGCGGTGCAGCTGCTGGTGCTGATCCCGTATCTGCGGTCGACCGGGTACAGGTACCGCCCGCGGTTCGGGCTGCGCGGCACCGGGCTGGGCAAGACCGTGAAGCTCGGGCTGTGGACGGTCCTGTTCGTCGCGGTCAACCAGGTCACGCTGATCGTCGTCACCCGGCTGGCGCTGTCCGGTACCGCGAGTGTCGGCGCCGGCGACGACGCCGCGGGTGTGTTCGCGTACTCGACCGCGATGCTGGTCTTCCTGGTGCCGCACGGCATCATCAGCGTCTCGCTCGCCACCGCGATGCTGCCGCGGGTGTCCGCGCTGGCCGCGGACGGCGACAACGCGGAGGTCGCCCGGGTGTCGGCCCGGTCCATCCGGCAGGCGCTGGCCATCGTCGTACCGGCCGCGACCGCGATGTTCGCCTTCGCGGTGCCCGCGATGCTGCTGATCGCCGGCAACGGCGCCGCGAACGGCAATACGACGGGTATGTCGCTGACCCTGATGGCGCTGTCGCTGGGCCTGGTGCCGTTCACGGTGCAGTACTTCCAGCTGCGCACGTTCTACGCGTTCGAGGACACCCGGACGCCGTTCCTGATCCAGCTGGTGATCGCCGCCGTCAACATCACCACGGCGATCGTGGGTGTCGCACTGCTGACCGACCACCGGTTCAACGCGGTGGTGCTGGCCGGGGCGTACACCGTCGCCTACACGGTCGGCGTGCTGGTCTCGCGTGCCGTCCTGCGCCGGCGGGTCCCCCGCGTCGCCGGCGCCGGTATCACCCTCCCGGCGATCGCGATGGGCATCGCCGCCGCCGTGGCCGCGGCCGTCGCGTGGACGGTCGTCTTCACGATCGACTGGGCCGGCACCTTCTCCGGCCCCCTGTGGTCGATGGTCTCTCTCGCCATCGGCGGCGCGATCATGCTCCCCGTGTACGCCGCGCTGGCGCGGGTATTACGGATCCACGAGGTCAACGACGTGGTACGGACCGTCACGCGACGGCTACCGGTTCGGACCGGGAGGGCCTGACCGGACCCGGACGAATACCATGGGCGGAGCCGACACTCGCCGCGGTGATCCCGCGGCCGGAGGGGAACCGAGGAGGACCGTGCCCAACCACACCATCAGTCCAGGCACGCTCCTGGCGGGGCGGTACCGGATCGGCGAGCAGCTCGCCGAGTTCGGTGGCGCCCGGATCTGGCGGGCGGTCGACGAGGTGCTCAGCCGGCCGGTCGTCGTGGACGTCATTCCGTCCGACGACCCGCGTGCCGGGCGCCTGACCGACGCCGCGCGGCGGGCCGCGATGGCGGCCGACTCGCGGTTCCTGCGGGTGCTGGACTGCTCGGCGTACGACGGACTGACCTACTGCGTGCGGGAATGGGCCGCCGGCCGTTCCCTGGAGCGGATGCTCGGCAACGGGCCGCTGACCGGCCAACAGGCCGGCTGGCTGACCCGCGAGGTGTCCGAGGCGCTGGAGCTGCTGCACCGCTCCGGTCAGCCGCACGGGTCGATCAACCCGGCGACCGTGGTCGTCACCGACGCCGGCGCGATCAAAATCGTCGGCGTCGCCACCGAGGCGGCGCTGCGGCGCGCCGACGGCCCGGGCTCGCCGGCCGAGGACGTGCGCGATCTCGGCCGGGTGCTCTACGCCTGCCTGACGGCGCGCTACCCCGGTGGCCCCGCGTTCGGGATGCAGGCCGCGCCGCTGGAAAACGGGCGGCTGATGTCGCCGCGCCAGGTGCGCGCCGGCGTACCGCGCTCGCTCGACGACATCGCGGACCGGCTGCTCGGCGCCCCGCCGCGGCACCACTCCGCCCCGATCAGCAGTGCGGCCGGGCTGTCCGCCGCGCTCGCCGGCGTGATCGGCCATTCCCACGAGCCGCCGGCGCAGATCAGCGACGAGACCGTGGCGATGTCGCGCCAGGGAAGCGTCGACGACGCGACCCAGCTGTCGCCGGCGATCACCACCCCGCCCGCGGTGAACCCGTATCCGGGCGTGGACCCGAGTCCGTACCCCGCGGTCGACCCGAACGCCTACACCCAGGTGCAGCGCCCGGTGGCGACCGCCGGCGCGCCGACCACGATGACACCACGGCCCGTGGCCAGCCCGCCGCCGAACGGTCAACGCCCGGTGCAGCGGCAGAGCGCCGACGGTGGCGGCGGCGACCGGACGCCGTACGGGACCATCGAGAAGCCGAGGCGAGGCGGCTGGGGCGGGCGCATCCTGATCCTGCTCGCCGTGCTGGCCCTGCTGTCGGTGATCGCGATGGCGCAGTTCCTGATCAAGCCGGCTGTCACCGGCGACGACAAGGACACGAGCAAGGACGCCAAGTCCACGCCCAGCAGTTCGGCCCCGGTCAGCAAGACCATCGAGATCGTCGGGTTCCGCGACGTCGACCCGAAGCCGCAGGGCAGCGGCGAGGAGCACCACGAGGACGTGCCGAAGACGTTCGACGGCAAGGTGGACACCACCTGGACCACCATGTCGTACAACAGCGCGGCCTTCGGCGACGAGAAGCCCGGCGTCGGCA
>DASXRB010001044.1:0-2575 GCA_036506875.1 Kribbellaceae bacterium
GGTGCCTCGAGCCAGGCAGCGAGGTCGTCCGCGGTCACGTAGGGGATCGCCACGGTCGACCTCGCCTTCTGGCTGTCGGGCTACGGGGTGTAGAGCGCGCGGATCTGGTCGCGGGTGAGCCCGTCGAGCTCCTCCGCGGTCATCCCGCTCGCCGTGGCGTACGCCTGCCACTCCTCGAACGACGCGTTGCCTTTCGGCTGCTCGACGCTGGCGAGCGTGCCGAGCCCATCGCTGGGTTCGGCCGGCTCGGCGAGCACTGCCTCGGCGTCCTTCTGCTCGGCGATCATGCCGAGGCTCAGGTGATGCGCGAGCGAGTCCTCGGACACATCGTCGGGCAGATGCGCGCCGGCGTAGAACCCGAGCAGCTTCGGGCCGTCAGGGGTGCCGGTCACTACCGTCACGTACGGGGCGGTGACCACATAGGTCTTGGCCATCTAGATCACCGTGCCTGTGATCTGGCAGCCCGCGCCCGGCTCCTGGACCACGGGGACCGTCTTGCGGCGGCCCTGCAGGTCCCACGCGTCCTGGTCGTCCTTACGGATCGACTTGACCTGGACAGCCAGGTCGGAGATCGCGTACCCGGGGGCTCCGTCGACCTCGTCGGCCATCCCGCCGAGCTGCTTCGAGTCGAGCACCCACGCGCCGCCGGCGACGACCGCAGGCGAGACCACGATGTTGAGCTTCGCGATGACCTCGATCGCGCCGGAGTAGACCGGGTTGTCGGTGGTCTCACGGCGCAGCGCGTTCGTGATGATCGTGTCGGACATGAGGTAGGCGTACTGGGCATCGTTGAGCAGCAGCGTGTCGGGGACGTAGCCGAGGTTCAGGCCAACGATCTTCGCTTTCGCCAGGAGCACGTCGAGGAGGAACTTCGCCGAGCCGCCGTTCCATGCTGCGGCCACGGCCTGGGTGGCGGTGACCGCGGAGAACACCGCAGACATCGCGATGCCGTCGACCTGCTTGATGACGGAGTTCACGACCTTTCGCAGCGAACGGTCGACTGCGGCGCCGGCGTAGAAGTTCCGGGCGATTTCCTCGTCCGTGAGCAGGGTCTTCTGGCCCCACTTCTGGATCGCGCCGATCGCGGCGGTGCCGGTGGGCAGGTTCGCGTAGGGGTACGTCGAACCGGCGCTGACGGCTTCCACCGCGCGGTCGGACACGAACGGCTCGGACTGTTCGTAGAGCACCGCGCCGCCCTGTGAGCGGAACCGCTGGGTGAGGACCTGATCGGCGACGAACCGCAGGTCGGAGAAGCTGCGCAGACGCCGAAGGATCTGCTGGGGGGACTGCAAGAACCGGCTGATGGTCTCCAAGTCACCCGAGAGGGTGGGAGGTGAGGCCGGGTAGGTACCGGGCATGGCTCAGATTCCTTTCCGGCTACTTGCCGATGAAGCGCAGCTTGAGGCCAGCGCCGGCGGTGATGAGGGCGGTGCCGAGGTCGTAACCGGCCGCGGCGGCGGTGCCTTGCACGGCGGTGCCGAGCGCACCGGATGCGGCTGCGACGATGCAGTCACCGACGGTGCCGCCGGCAGTGTGCGTGACTTCATGGACGACACCGGAGATCGGCCAGATGGTGAGCCGACCCCCTGACGGCGCGTCGTGCGCGGCGACACCGACCACCTTGAGCGACAGCGCGCCTGCGGGGCCGACCGCGCCCGTAGTGGTGGTCTCGACGAGGGTGCCGCCAGTGACGATCGCGGACGTGACCAGCGTGAACGGCGCGATGCCGTTGGCGTAGACGGGGCTGTAGTCGGCCATGTCAGCCACTCACCTTCGCGGTCGGCGGGAACAGGCCCGCGAACTCGTCGTCGATGTCGCCGGTCTCGTCGCCGCCGGAGTACCCGGACGCCGCTACGGGCACCAGGTTCTTCGGCATCGACGCGAGCGCCTGCTTCGCGCCCTCGGGGTCCGACTTCCAGTACGTCACCCAGTGCGGGACCCGGGCGCGGGGGATCTTGCCGTCGTGGACGGCGGTCTCGATGACGCGGTCACGCTCGGCCGCGGCCATCACCTTGTACGCCTCTTCGCCCTTCGCGGCCGAGGCCTGGATCGCGGCGAGGGTCGCGGAGTCGACGAACACGCCGACACCGGCTGCGGCACCGGCCGCGGCGATGGACGCGGGCACTGCGGGCGGGGTCGCAGGGTCGCTAGGAGTGGCCGGGTCCGCCGGGTCGGTCGGAGCGGTGGCGGGTGGGACGTCCGCGGTGAGCGCAGCCATAACAGCCGCCTCGTCAGCGTCGGTCGCCAAACCGAGCCGCTGCCGCGCTTTGGTGAGCTGCTCGTCCGTGAGAGGCACGGCAGGGCTCCCTTCTGTTTGCCCGGCACCATTCGGCGCGGGAGTGTCTGGGCCGCTAGCGGCGGCCATGCCCGCAGCCGCGAGTAGCGACGGCGGCGGGTCCTCGTGGAGTTGGTTCCTGTAGAGGCCGACGAGCTTCACCGCGGCGGCCTTCTTCGCCTGCGGGGACGCGTGGACGGCGCTGACGCCGTGGCCGCCTGCGGCGGCGTGGACACCGCCGCGGTTGAGCGTCCCGTCGGGTTCGCGGACGGGCAGCGAGTACCGCTGTTTCGCGGTGCC
>DASXRB010001045.1:0-5792 GCA_036506875.1 Kribbellaceae bacterium
TGTACCAGGTGCGGGACAGGGTCGGGTTGTCGGCCCGCGCCTTCAGGGCCGGGTCGCTCAGCACCCGGCTCTGGGTCGCGGTCGTCACACCGGTACCGGCGAACGCGATGTCCACGTCACCTGAGATCAGCCGGTTGTCGATGTCCTCGGCGTCCACGTTCAGGGTGACGTCGTAGCCGTCGGCCAGCGCCTTGCGGTTCGGGTCGGTGGCCGGGTCCCAGTTCTCGTTGCGCCGCAGCTGGAAGCTCTTGCCGTCCTGGTAGCTGGTGAACTTGTACGGACCCGAGGAGACCACGTGCTCCTTGTACTTCGCGCCCTTGTCGGCCTTCTCCGGCACCGGAGCGCCCTGCGGGGTCATCAGCACGTAGTCGAAGCCCGCGAACGCCTTCTTCAGGTGGAAGACGATGGTGTAGTCGTCCGGCGTCTCGATCGCCGACTTGGGGTCGACACCCTTCGACTTGAACGCGCCCTTGTAGCCCGCGGGCCAGTTCAGCATGTCGTCGAAGTACGTCGGGCCGTCGGGGAGGATCTCCTTGTCGATGGACCGCGTGATGCCGTACTTGACGTCCTGGGCGTGCACCTCGGTGCCGTCCTCGAACTTGACGCCCTTGCGCAGCTTGTAGGTCCAGGTCTTGGCGCCGTCGCTCGCCGTGCCCAGGCCCTCGGCCAGGTCGCCGACCAGCTCGTTGCTGGCCGAGCCCGGCTCGTCCTTGAACATCGTCAGCGTGCGCGTGTAGGTGCGCACGAAGTCCCACATGTTGCCGTAGTAGGTGTCACCGGGGTCGGTGGAGTCGGGCGCGGACTCATCGGCGATCTTGATGATGCCGCCCTTCTTGTCCGACGGGTTGAACACCTTGCCGTTGGCGGCGTTGAACTCCGCCTTCGTCGTGGAGGTCCCCTCATCCTTGTTGCTACCACCGCCGCAGGCCGACAGGCCCAGGGCGAGCACCGCGGATGCGGCGATCGCCGTTCGCAGTCGTCTGGTGTTCATCGTTTCCGATCCACCCTTCTTTCCGGAGCAGGTGTGTTGCTGTGTTACCGCGTGTTTCGGAGTGGTGATTCGCCTTGCTCTATCGCGCTCGGGGATCGAGCGCGTCACGCAGCCCGTCGCCGAACAGGTTGAAGGACAGGACGGTGACGAAGATCGCCATGCCTGGCCAGAACATGAAGTGCGGCATCGTGTAGTACGCGACCGCGTCGGACAGCATGCCGCCCCACGACGCGGTCGGCGGGTACACGCCGACACCGAGGAACGACAACGCGGCCTCGAACAGGATGTTGGTCGGGATGACCAGGGTCGAGTAGACCAGGATCGGGCCCATCAGGTTGGGCAGCAGCTCGGTGAACAGGATGTACGGCCGGCG
The DNA here is from genome assembly GCA_036506875.1 of Kribbellaceae bacterium. Taxonomy (GTDB): domain Bacteria; phylum Actinomycetota; class Actinomycetes; order Propionibacteriales; family Kribbellaceae; genus DASRHY01. The sequence goes on from DASXRB010001045.1 coordinate 1,365, forward strand.
CGCGCCCAGGCTGCGGGCCGCGTCGACGAACTCCCGCTCCCGCAGCGACAGCGTCTGGCCGCGCACGATCCGTCCGACGTAGGGCCAGTTGAAGAAGCCGATCAGGAAGATCAGCAGCGCGATCCGCAGCGCGTTGCCGTGCAGCCCGAACGCCTCGTCCGGCAGCACGCCGGCCAGCGCGAGCGCGAACACGAGCAGCGGGAACGCCAGGAAGATGTCCATCAGCCGGCTGATCACCGCGTCGACCCAGCCGCCGAGGAAGCCGGCGACGATGCCCATCGTGGTGCCGATCGCGACCGACAGCAGCGTGGCGAGGAACGCGATCAGCAGCGAGATGCGCGCGCCGTACACCACCCGGGCGAAGATGTCGCGGCCGTTCTGCGGCTCCACCCCCATCAGGTGGTCCCAGCTCATGCCGCCCCACTTGCCGATCGCCCCGAGGGTGCCGGTCTTGGTGTCGATCAGGTCCTGGTGGAAGTCGTTCGGCGTCACGCCGGCGGCCTTGGTGATCAGCGGCGCGAAGATCGCCACCAGCATCAGGAAGACGACGATGCCGGCACCGGCGATCGCGACCTTGTCGCGCTTCAGGCGGATCCAGGCGATCTGGCCGAGCGAGCGGCCCTCGATCTTGCCGACGCCCTCGAGAACGGCCTCCGGCTGTGCGGTTGCTGCTCCGGGTTCGACCTCGAGTGGTGCGCTCACGCGTTGAGTTCCCCTACCTGGTGTGGGCGGACGTCAGTGGCACAGCGGGATGTGCTGCGGCCCAAACTTGGCGCTCCGAACGCACTCCAGTCAAACACTGGCCAAGGTGCGTTGCCCAATCGTTAGGGGGGAGAAATCCTCCCGTGTCGGGGCGGCGGCGTCGTACGGATGTCAACCAGCAGCCCTCGGTCGCCGACAATTCGCGGAGGGTGAGCGCTACCGGCCGGAAAACCCCCGGTTCGCCGGCGCGGGCGCTTTACTTGCCCTCGCGGCCGAGGTAGGCGAAGCGGACGGCTGAGGTCCGGTCCAGGGCGGAGTCGGCGCCGGTGAGCCGGCCGGCGGCCAGCAGCGCGGTGCGTCCCTGCCAGACCGGCAGCACCGGAACGTCGCTCGCGAGCAGCCGCTGCAGGTCGCCGAACGCGCGGTCGCGGTCGGCCAGGCTCTGCCCGGTCCGTTCCGCCTCCAGCAGCCGCGCCGCGGCCACCGAGGCGTACCCGTACGCCGGCCGCCCGCCGGGCCGCAGCACCGGCGACAGGAAGCCGTCGCCGTCCGCCAGGTCGGCGTCCCGCTCGACCGGGAACAGGTCGTAGGCCCCGGCCGCCGCGCGCTGCGCGAACTGCGGCCCGGCCGCCTGCCGCACCGTGACCCGGAACAGCCCGCTGGCCTGCAGCTGCCGCCTGACCTCGTCGACCTCCCGGGCGACGGTCCCGCCCGGCCGCGGCGTCCAGCCGATCGTGACCGGCACCGGCACGTGCAGCTTCGCCGCGCGCAGCAGTGCGGCCGCCTTCGCCCGGTCCGGCACGCCGTAGCTGTCCCGGAAGGCGTCGAGGTGCCCCTCGAAGCCGGCCGGGAGCAGCGAGTACGACGCGGTGGCGGTCTCGCCGTACACCCGGCGGACCAGCGCCTCGCGGTCGACCAGTTGCGCCACGGCCCGTCGTACCACCTGGTAACGAGCGGCCGGCGCCTTCAGGTGGAAGGTCCACCAGCCGGTCCGGGTGCCGTCGAGCGTGCTCAGCCGGGGCGCGGTCCCGGCCGGGGTGCCGGTGGTCGCGGGCGCCTGCGGCAGGATCGCGCCGATGCCGAGGTCCGCCTTGCCGGCCTCGACCGCCGCGACCACCGCCGCGCCCGCCGTCGTTCCGGCGGACGGGAAGCCGATCTCGACCGTGCCGTTGCGGGCCGGCCGCACGCCCTTGTAGCCGGTGAACCGCTCCAGCACCAGCGCACCCTTGGCGGCGTACCGCACCACGCGGTACGGGCCGCTGCCGGCGGCCTTCGCGGGCTCCACCGGCCGGTCCGCGGCGTACACCTCCTGGTCGACGATCGACGCCGCCAGCGTGGTCAGGGCGTAGGGCAGGGTCGCGTCCGGGCGCCGCAGGTTGAACGTGACGGTGTCCTCGCCGGCCTCGACGGACGCGACGGAGGCGAACAGCGCGGCGCCGCGACCGGCGCCCGGCACGGTGCGCAGCCGGTCGATGCTGTACTTCACGTCGGCGGCGTCCAGCTCGTGGCCGTTGTGGAAGGTCAGGCCGGACCGCACCGTGCAGGTGTAGGTCGTCGGGGTGTCGAACTGGCAGTCCGCGGCGTCCGGCACCGGGGTGGTCTCCCCCGGCGGGATCGTCAGCAGGGTCTGGTAGACGTTCGGCAGCAGTGCCCGCGCCCCGGCGTCGGCGGCCGTGGCCGGGTCGAGCCCGGCGGGGCGGTCGGTGCTGACCACCTTGATCGAGGGTTCGCCGGACGAACCGGCGGTGCCGTGCGCGCTCTTCTCACATCCCGCGGCGGCCACGCAGACTGCGAGGGCGGCCAGCAGCGTCGGTACAGTCCTGCTCACCCAGCCAGTCCATCACGCCGCGAGTCCATCAGCTCGCGCAACCAGGCCGGTGTGACATGTCTCAACGACTCCACCACCACGCGGCGCGGCGCGGGGTCGATCGGCACGTGCTGCGGGATCGCGACCACCATCGCCCCGGACGCGTCGCCGGACGCCACACCGGTGCGGGAGTCCTCCAGCACCACGCAGTCGCGCGGGTCCACGCCGAGCAGCCGGGCCGCGGTCAGGTACGGCTCCGGGTGCGGCTTGCCGTGCGTCACCTCGTCGCCGGCTACGGTCACCGCGAACGGCTCCGGCGGCAGGTGCGACAGCGCCGCGTCGACCATCACCCGGTACGACGCCGACACCAGTGCGCACGGCACGCCGTCGGCGTTCAGCGCCGCGAGCAGCTCCAGCGCGCCCGGCCGGAGCTCGACACCCTCCTTGAGCGCCCGGATCACCTCGCCGTGCACCTCCGCGGCCAGCGACTCCTCGGTGGTCACGCCGTCCGGCAGCCGCGCCATCCAGATCTTCACCGCGGCCGCCAGGTCGCTGCCGATCAGGGACTTGCAGTCCTCGATCGTCCACTCCCCGCCCAGCCGGGTGATGGTGTCGGTCTCGGCCCGCCACCACACCGGTTCGGTGTCGATCAGCGTGCCGTCCATGTCCCACAGAACAGCCTTCATTCGCCCCACTTCTGGTGTCGCCGGCCTATGAGGCGTTGAAGTACTTCGCCTCGGGGTGATGCACGATCAGCGCATCGGTGGACTGCTCGGGGTGGAGCTGCAGCTCCTCGGACAGCTGGACGCCGATCCGTTCCGGTTCGAGCAGGTCGACCACCTTCGCACGGTCCTCCAGGTCCGGGCAGGCCGGGTAGCCGAACGAGTACCGCGACCCGCGGTAGGCCTGGTCGCGCAGCATCCCGGCCAGGTCGCCGTCCTCGGTGCCGAACCCGAGCTCGTCGCGCACCCGGGCGTGCCAGTACTCGGCCAGCGCCTCGGTCAGCTGCACCGACAGGCCGTGCAGCTCCAGGTACTCCCGGTACGCGTTCTTCGCGAACAGCTCGCCGGTGACGTCGGCGACCCGCGCGCCCATCGTCACCAGCTGGAACGCGATCACGTCCAGCTCGCCGGAGTCCTTCGGCCGGAAGAAGTCGGCCAGGCACAGGAACCGGTCGCGCCGCTGCCGCGGGAACTCGAACCGGTGCAACTCCTTGCCGTGGTCCTGCGGGTCCAGCACCACGACCGCGTTGCCCTCGGAGTAGCACGGCCAGTACCCGTACACCACGGCCGCCTCGAGGATGTTCTCGGTCTTCACCCGGTCCAGCCACATCCGCAGCCGCGGCCGTCCCTCGGTCTCCACCAGCTCGTCGTACGACGGCCCGTCGCCGCGGCTCCCCCGCAGTCCCCACTGGCCGAGGAAGGTGGCGCGCTCGTCGAGGTAGCCGGCGTAGTCGGCCAGCGGGATGCCCTTGACGATCCGGTCGCCCCAGAACGGCGGCGTGGGAATGTCGTTGTCGAGGGCAACGTCCGAGCGGGCCGGGATCTCGGCCGCGGGGCGGTCCAGCACCGACGTGGTGCCGCGCACCCGGCGCTCGCGCCGGGCCGGCAGCTCCGCCCCCGGCACGCCGCGCTTGACCGCCATCACCGCGTCCATCAGCCGCAGGCCCTCGAACGCGTCCCGGGCGTAGCGGACCTCGCCCTTGAACAGCCCGCCGAGGTCCTGCTCGACGTACGCCCGGGTGAGCGCTGCGCCGCCGAGCAGCACCGGCCACCTGTCGTGCAGGCCGCGCTGGTTGATCTCCTCGAGGTTCTCCTTCATCACCACGGTGGACTTGACCAAAAGTCCCGACATGCCGATGACGTCGGCGCGACTCTCCTCTGCCGCCTGCAGGATGGCCGAGATGGGCTGTTTGATGC
>DASXRB010001046.1:0-3760 GCA_036506875.1 Kribbellaceae bacterium
GCGGCTGTGGCAACTACCAGGGCGACATGAAGATGAACTTCGACAGCTCCGCGATGACCGGGCTGCTTCAGGACGCGGCGAACGGCAGCTGGAGCACGATCACCGTCAGCTTCACCGCCCGCGCCGCGGATGGCTCCGGCGAGTCGACCCAGGACAGGTGGAAGAAGTTCTACCCGAACGACGCGAAGCTGTTCGTCGATTACGACACCCCACCGGGTAAGCCGCTGTACCTGCAGGCCGCCGGCGTGGCCTGCGTATCCGGGGTGCTGCCCATCGGCACGCTCACGCCGACGTTCTCAGCGATCTTCTCGGACGCCGACAAGTCGGACTCGCTGACCGGCGTGTTCGAGTGGATCGAGGTGCCGGCCGCCGGGATCGGCTCGGTGACCGACACCTCGCCGGCCCGCAAGACGGCACCGCCGAACAAGACGTCGATCACCCCGGGCGCGCGCGCCACGAGCGCCACCGTCACGGCGGCCAAGGACAAGACGTACGCGTTCCGCGCCAGAGCCATCGACAAGGCGCCGTACTCGATATCGAGCCTGTGGTCCGCGTGGTGCCAGTTCAAAGTGGATACCAGCGCCCCCCCGGTGACCGCCTCGGTGATCACGCCGCCGTCCGGCCCGGGGCAGAAGGGCCGGATCCGGATCGAGTCGACCGGCACCGACGTGACCAAGTTCCAGTACGGGTGGGACGCCGCAACGAAAGTGGTGACAGCCTCGGGCACGAACCCGAAGTACGCCGAGGTGGAGGTCACGGCCCCGACGTTCGGCCTGAATGTCCTGCTGGTGAAGGCCATCGACGCCACCCTGAACGAGGGCAACGGCTCGGTGGAGTTCCAGGTCGGCCGGCCGTCCCCGGCCATCGCCCGGTGGGGCCTGGAGACCTATCCGGGCGTCAACGAGACGACCGCGCTGGCTGATCGGGTGCCGGCCCCGACCGACTCGCCGCTGACCGCGTCCAACATGACATGGGCAGACGGAATACGCCTGATCGGTGGCCAAACCACGACCTTCAACGGTGCCTCGTCCGCGGCCACCACGAACTCGGCCGTGGTGGACACGACCGGCTCGTTCAGCGTCTCCGCCTGGGTGCGACTCGGCACGTTGCCCGCCACCGACATGAAGTTCGCCACCCAAGACGGCACCGATGCGGCCGGGTTCGAGATCGGCGTGCGCCGTACCGGTAGCCCGCTCGTCCCGTACTGGTCGTTCCTGATGAAGGACAACAGTGCCCAATCGAGTGGGACCGTCGCCGCCGTGTCGCCGACCGCCATAACCACCGCCGACGTGGGCCGCTGGACGCTGGTGACCGGCTCGTTCGACGCCGCCGAGAAGAAGCTGCGGCTCTATGTCGACGGGGCGCTGGTCGCTCAGGTCGACCGCGCGGCCACGCCGTGGTCGGCCACCGGCAGGTTCGCGGTCGGCCGCGGGTTCGGCTCGGGTGCCGGCAGTGGTTTCTGGAACGGCTCGATCGCGGATGTGCAGGTCTTCGACCGGGTGCTGGTGCCGCAGGACTTCACCGGACAGCTGGCCTCCGATCCTACGTCCGGCGGGTTCGACGAGCCGGGCATCACCACCCCGATCGAGGTCGGGGCGTGGGACTTCCAGGCGGCGGTCGGCTGCTGGATCAGCAACATACGGGATACGTGTGAGGCGCAGGACACCAGCACGGCCTGGGGCCGGTGGCTGGCTTTGACCCGGGGCTCGGAAGTCGGTGCCGGGCACACGGCCAGCCAGTTCGGCCTGTGGCTGGACAACAGGTACTTCCCGGAGGAAGGCAACACCGAACTCTCCGAGGAGTACGGCCGGAGCGCGGTAAAGACCGGTACGACCGCGCCCGATCCCGACGGCAACGAGTTCACCCTCTGGCAGGACCGGCCGGTACTGCGCACCGACCAGTCGTTCACCGTCTCGGCGTGGGTGATGCTCGAGCCGGGTCTCGAGGGCGACGGCGGCCGCACCGTGATCGCTCAGCGCGGCGCGCACGAGAGCGCCTTCTGGCTCAAGTACAACCCCACCTCCAACAAGTGGGAATTCCTGATCGCCCAGCAGGACGATCCCGCGGCGCCGTGCCCGTGGGTCGCGTCCGTCTCGGAGGCACAGGAAGGTGTGTGGACGCAGCTGACCGGCGTCTACGACTCGGGCCGCAACGAACTCCGGCTCTATGTCAATGGGGAGCTTGAGGGGACTCGGCCCCTGTCGTTCGCCCCGTTCAACGCTACCGGGCCGCTGCTGGTCGGGCACACCCTCTGGCACGACGGGCTGATGGACCAGTGGTTCGGTGGTATCGACAACGTCGCGGTCTTCCAGGGCCCAATGAGTTCCAGTGCGGCGGCGACGATGTACCGCCTCCAAGCCGCCGACGTCTCCGGCGCGAACGTGCTCGGGAAGGACCAGACACTGCACGAGCGGGAGGCCCTGCACTCCACCGACGACCGGTACGACCTGTGGATGCAGGATGACGGCAATCTCGTGCTCTACGACCACGGGACGGCGATCTGGTCGACCAACACGCAGGGTAACCCCGGCTCCTCGCTGGTCATGCAGGGCGACGGCAACCTCGTCGTCTACCGCCCGGACGGTACGGCGATCTGGCACAGCAACACGTGGGGTACTGCCGCCGACCGGCTCGTGCTCTACGACGACGGGGATCTTGTCCTGCTCGATCCGACCGGCCAGGTCCTCTGGCGGCGGTGACCGGCGTGTCGACTCAAGGGGGACGGGGAATGTTCGCACGGCGCTGGAATCTCGTGTTGAGATCTGTGCTCGCCGCCGCGCTCGTGTCGGTGAGCGTCGCGGTCCCGGCGCGGGCGGTCGTGGCCGCACCACCCGCGCCGGCCGCACCACCGGCCGAGAAGCTGGACCACGACGGTGGCCCGGTGACCGGCCGAGCCTGGACGCAGCAGAAGGTCCGGGACACCCCGGTGACCAAGCTCGCGTGGCCCAAACCGGCGATCGCGCGGGTCGAGCTGACGGCGGGCGCCGCCGGCGCGGCGGCGACCTCGGCTACGCGCCGAGCAAAGGTGGACGACCTGCCGATCTGGGTGGGGGACGCACCGGGCGCACGCGGGCCCCGGCTGTCCAGCCTGGACGTGCAGGTGGTCGACCGCGCCACAGTCCCGGCGGCTTGGCGGGACGGCCTGGTGATGCGCCTCAGCGCGCCGAAGGGGGCGAGCGCCGGCGCCGCCCGGCTGTCGGTGGACTACCGCGACTTCCGGCAGGCGTACGGCGCCGACTGGGCGTCACGTCTCAAGCTGTGGCGGGTGCCGCAGTGCGCGCTCACCACCCCGGACGCGCCGTCCTGCCGGTGGCTGGCCCTGCCGACAACCACCGACCCGGCCGGCGGCACCGTCTCAGCGACCGTGAATGTCGACTCGGCCGCGGCCGTGCAGGCGGCCACCGGCTCGTTCGTGGCGCTTGCCGCGGCGCCCTCCGGCAAGGACGGCGACTTCGGCGCCACCAGCCTGTCCCCCAGCTCGACCTGGTCAGCCGGTGGCAACTCGGGCGACTTCTCTTGGAACTACCCCGTGCGTGTCCCGCCGGCGACGGGTCCGTCTCCGGACGTCGCCCTGTCCTACTCGTCGTCGGCGGTGGACGGCCGGTCCGAGGTGACCAACAACCAGCCATCCTGGATCGGTGAGGGCTTCGACTACGCGCCGGGGTACATCGAGCGTCGCTACGTACCCTGCGCCGAGGACTCCAAGAACGGCGCGAACAGCACCACGTCCAGCGGCGACCAGTGCTGGCGGTCGGACAAC
>DASXRB010001047.1:0-2058 GCA_036506875.1 Kribbellaceae bacterium
CGCACCGAGAAGAGGGCTCTGACGAGACGGGCGACGGCTCCGTCCTTCAGCGCCCGAGCCTCCTCTACAACCGGTCAAAGCACATGAACAAGGCGATCAACAGCGACCAGCTCGCCCCAGGATCGACCCTCGCGGTCTGGCTGACGAACGACGGGCTCCGCGCTCTCGACGGCCGCCTGACCTTCGACGAGATGGCCGAGATACTCGAGGAGCTGGCCCGCTGGTCGGACGGCGCACAGGACCCGCTGACCATGCGGGAGAAGATGCAGGTCCACTACCCGAAGGCCGCAGTTACCGACGACGCGCCGGACGACGACCGCGACAAGTGCTGAGGGCGGCACCGGTCAGGTCTGCATTGCCCGGAAGACGAAAGGCTCCGGCGTCCGAAGACGCCAAGGCGGCCCGTCCTGCACTCTCACGCTGCGCTCATACTGCTGCCTCCGTGCCGGACGCCACCTACTGGCTTCGCCACCGACCATCAGCGGCAAAGGGCGTGCGGGTGTCGTCAAGCAACCAAGCCGTCACGGCTCGAGCGGGCGGGCTTCCGGTTGTCCCCGGTTACGCCGCGGCGCGGCGCAGCCGGGAGATCTTACCCCGGTTGGGCGAATCTGTGTGGGCCTTGGATGTATCACGATGATGCAGTCATACTGTGACGTCTGGGCTTCGGCGACCCCAGGTGGGTGGTATGGGCGGCTGTGTCACGGGAGACTTCTGGTGAATCCGGCCGCCGGCAGGGTTTTGCTCGCCGCGCCGCGTGGCTGCTGCGCCGGGGTGGACCGGGCGATAGCGGCGGTGGAGAAGGCGCTTGAGGTCTTCGGACCCCCGGTCTACGTTCGGCGGCACATCGTGCACAACGAGCATGTCGTGGCCGCGCTGCAGCGCCGGGGCGCGATCTTCGTCGCCGAGCTCGGCGAGGTGCCACCCGCGGCGGTGGTGGTCCTGGCCGCGCACGGCGTGGCGCCGGCGGTGCGGCGAGAGGCCCGTCAGCGAGGTCTGCGGACGCTCGACGCGACCTGCCCGCTCGTCACCAAGGTGCACAACGAGGTCACCCGCTTCGTCCAGGCGGATTACGACATCCTGCTGATCGGCCAGCCCGGCCACGACGAAGTGATCGGCACCTGCGGCGAGGCGCCGGACCGGATCCAGGTGGTGACCGGCCCGGATGATGTGGGCAGGGTCGTGGTCCGCGACCCGAGCAGGGTGGTGTGGCTGTCGCAGACCACGCTATCGGTGGACGAGACCGCGGCGACGGTGGCCTGCCTGCGGCGCCGGTTCCCGCTGCTGACTGATCCACCCAGCGACGACATCTGCTACGCCGCGCAGAACCGGCAGAACGCGGTCAAACAGATCGCCAGGCAGGCCGACCTGGTCCTGGTCGTCGGATCGGCGACGTCGCACAACAGCACACAACTGGTGCGTGTCGCGCTGGCGGCCGGTGCCGCTGCGGCGCACCTGGTCGACGCCGCCGACGGCATCAACCCGGACTGGCTGGCGCAGGTGCGCACGGTGGGCCTGGCCGCCGGCGCGTCCGCCCCGGAAATCCTGGTCCGCGGCGTCCTGGACCGGCTCAGCGCGCTCGGCTTCACCGACGTGATCGAGGTGCGGATCGCCGTCGAGGAGAAAGTGTTCGCGCTACCCCGCGAACTGCTCCGACCCGCTACCCCGGCAGATCGCCGGCAAGACCAGCGACCCAACCCGGGCCCTGGGCAACCTGCTCGAACGCGATCGTTTGTTCACTGAGCGACTGCGGGAAGAGACACGGCTGCTCGGGATGCGTGCCGTCGAGGTCGACACCACCACGACAGGCGTCGAGGACCTGTCGCACCGAGTAGCCGCGGCTCTCTGAACCTCGGAGAAGAGACCCGCCGGGCGCGTCGTTGACATCGCCGAGCCGACCCCGATCTGGCCTCGACCTCTCACACACACCAACTGAGCCCGGGATAACCCCTCGCACACCGGCCAGAACGCAACAGGCGGCATGGTCGTGCGGCCCGCGCGCTCGGCGGCACGAGCGGGTACCTGATCATGCTTGGCGGTCGGTATGGCTGGCGACAGTCC
>DASXRB010001048.1:0-4562 GCA_036506875.1 Kribbellaceae bacterium
CGGTCAGGGAAGCGCCCGGCGTGCGGGCCAGGTCGGCGGCGAGCACGTCCACCTCGCGGCGGTCCGGTCGCTGCCCGAAGGCGACGTACCGCAGCCCGGGACGCTGCACGCGCGACACGGTCAGCTCGGCGCCCGCCCGGCCGCGGCGGGTCTGCGGGAACCGCCGCGCGCGGCGGTCCGCACGCCGCCCGGCCACCGCGGTCGCGCGCGGCATGATCGCCGCGGCCGCGCCCTCGAACCGGGCCGGCAGCCCGAACGGGTGGGACGAGATCCGGCCGGCCGACGTGCTCACGAACGTCACGCCGGCGAACCGCTCGCGGACCAGCTCGGGGCGCTGCGCGCCCAGCTCCATCAGCGCCATCCCGCCCATCGAGTGCCCGGCGTACACGATCCGTCCCGCAGGGACGAGCGTCTCGACCACGTGCGCCAGGTCGCCGGCGAGGTGCGCCATCGTCGTCGTACCCTCCGGCGCGAGCGACGACAGGCCGTGCCCGCGCTGGTCGTACGCGACGACCCGGACGTCGACGCCCAGCAGGTGCGGGAGCGCGGCGAGCTGGTTGTGCCAGCTGCGGGTCGAGCAGGTCCAGCCGTGCACGAGCAGCACCGTCACCGGCGCGTCGGCACGGCCGATCGTCTCGGCGTGCAGCACCGTGCCGTCGGCGGTGGCCAGCTCGGTGACGCCGCCGGCCGCCAGGTTCGTCACGCTCATCCGTTGGCCTCCTCGATCAGGTTCTCCCGCGCCGGCTTGCGGCATCGCGTCGTACCACTCACCGGAGCCGCGCCGCGGCCGCCGCGCGCGGCCCTGGCCATCAACCAGGCGATGCCCGCGACCTCGAGGCCGCCGACCAGGCCGAGTGCCGCGTAGCCGCCGTTCCACATCCAGGACGGCAGGTCGGTGCGCTCCTCGCGCCGCAGCACCTGCTGCTCGGGCAGGAACTCCCGTCGTACGCCGCTCACCGCCGGCACCTCGGGCCGCTCGATCTGCGGGTCGGCCGGCATGTAGACGGGCAGCGCCACCATGTCCCGCTGTCCGAGCTGCAGCCGGACCATCGACTTCCACTTGCCGTACAGCGGCAGCGGCCCGGCCGTTCGGTACACCCCGTCGGCGACCTTCACCATCGGCGCCACCCGCAGCCCGCCGCCCTGCCAGGCGGTCGACTGGATCCAGCGCGCGCCGTCGGCGGCGTCCGCCGGGTCGAGCCGGACGGTCGCGTACGCCGTGCGCTCGATACCGTTGCCGGCCTCGTCCAGGGTTACGGTCGCGCTGACGTGCGCGTCCGCGGTCCGCGGGACGCAGAAGAACAGCGTCGCGGTCACGGCGACCAGACCGATCGCGCCGAGCTGGTGCGAGCGTCGTACCACAGGCTCCGGGGCGACCTCGCCGGCGACCTCGGCCAGCCGGCTGGCCAGCCACGCCCCGACCAGGCCGGCGCCGGTCCCGGTGACCAGGCCGAAGCCGAGGGCGGACGGCAGCATCTCGGCCGGCCAGCGCAGCGGCATCCACACCCCGCTCCACCAGAACTCGGCCAGCACGCCGGCGGTGCCGGTCAGCGCGCCCGCGACCGCGCCGAGGCGGAAGCGGTTCCGCTTGCCGAGCACCAGTGCCGTGCCCTCGACCAGCGCGACCTCGGCGACCAGCAGCGGGAAGTGGCCGAGGATCTCGCCGAGAGGCTGGTCGACCAGGTAGGCGATCCCGGCGCGCACCACGAGGTAGACGGCGAGCGGCCCGAGCGTGCTGCCCGGACCGCGGCGGGCGCGCACGAGGGTGAGCGCCATCGCGGCGCCGAACACGATCAGCACCGGCTGCAGGACCAGCGGGAACTGCGGTACGCCGTAGTTGAACTCGGTGCTGAACAGGTCCCAGGCGATCAGCAACGCGCCGACCGCGATGAGCTCCTGGAACCGCCGCCGCCAGTGCGGTCCGACCAGCTGCTCGAGCTCGGCCAGGCCCAGCAGCCGGGCGAAGATCGAGAAGACCGCGCCGCCGATCATCAGCAGGTGCGTCGGGCCCCAGAGGGTGACGTCCTCGCCGAACAGCCGGTGCCAGGTGTCGTCGAGCGGGAACCCGACGAGCGCGAACGTGCCGCAGAACGTGACCAGCGCCGCGCTGCAGGGGATCGACCAGGTCCTGGTGAGCCGGATGGACCGGGCCGGCAGCGGCTTGCCCGCCAGCGCGATCGGCAGCACGCCGGCCACGATGATGCCGAGGATGCCGAAGAAGATCGGGTAGTGCGCGGCGGTGCCGAACGGCCCGGTGTCGCGCCCCTCGTCGATGTGGATCGCGATGTCCCACCAGACGCCGAACGCGGCGGCCAGCAGCGACACGGTGTGGACGTACGGCGTCAGCGCGGCCCATCGCGGCACGCCGTCCAGGCGGCCGACGTACCCGGCGAGCCGTCCGACGACGGTCTCGTGCCCGGTGCGCTCCCGCCACAGCAGCAGCGCGAGTCCGCCGTACACCGCCGAGACGAACCCGGTCACGATCGCGATCTGACCGAACGACGCGGTGCCTGTCGCCGCCACCTGCGAGACGACCATCGGCCCTCCTCAGTAGGTTTGGTTCCACGGCCGGCATGCCGTGCGTAACACGCCGGTCCCGATGCGTCATCATGGATGTTACATAAGACATGTAACGTGTAGAGTGTGAAACTGTCAAGGGTGGAGGGCTCATGACGGCCAACGACACGGACGACGAGCTGACCGTCGACCAGCTCGCCGCCAAGGTCGGGATGACCGTGCGTAACGTCCGTGCGTACGCCGGTCGCGGGCTGCTGCCGCCACCGCGCCTGGTCGGCCGGACCGGGTACTACGGCCCCGACCACGTGGCGCGTCTCACGCTCGTGCGCGAGCTCCTCGACAAGGGGTACACGCTGTCCGCCGTGGAGCGGATGCTCGAGGACCTGCCGGACGGTCCGATGGGCCTGAGCCTGTTCGAGAGTCTGGTCAGCCCGTGGACCCCGACCGAGCCGGAGTTCGTCGACGAGCAGCAGCTGGCTCAGCGCGCGGGTGTCCCGCACGACCCGGCGACGATCGACAAGCTGGTCGAGCTCGGCGTCGTCGACCGCACCGACACCGAGGGCCGGCTGAAGGTGCACAACCCGGACCTGCTGCGCGCCGGTCTCGACGTGATCGCCCTCGGGGTGCCGCTGGACGCGATCTTCGAGCTGCTGCCGAAGCTGTTCGCCGAGGCCGAAGCGGTGTCGAAGCTGTACGTGAACCTGTTCCGCGACACCGTCTGGCGGTCGTTCGTCGACGCCGGGATGCCCGCGGAAGGCTGGCCGGACGTCCAGCGCACCATCGACCACATCATCCCGCTCGCCGGGCAGGCACTGATCGCCACCTTCCGCGAGGCGATGGGCCGCGAGATCGAGACCGCCGTCGGCGAGGAGCTCGGCATCGACCCGTCCTCGCTGCGCCCGGCGGGCTGACGTGTCCTTCGCGGTCACGGACGCGGTACCGCTGCGCCACAACACGCACAACGAGGTCACCGGGTCCGTCGATCGCGTGACGACCGCCGACGGGCGGTCCGTGGTGCGCAAACGCCTGCGCCGGCCGGGCGCCGATCCCGCCGCCGACCCGCGCTGGCGGGCGAGCGACGACCGTACGACGTACCTGTGGTGGCGCCGCGAGGCCGAGGTCTACGCCGACGACGAGCTGCGTACCGCTCTGCTGGCGGCCGGGCTGTCGTTGCCACCAGCAACGGTCGAGGAGACCGCCGGCGGCGCCACGCTGTGGATCGACTGGATCGACGGCCGCACCGACGGCGCCCTGACCACGGCCGACTACCGCACCCTGGCCACCGCCCTCGGCCGCTGGCAGGCCCGCGGCGTGCCGGCGGCGTTGCCGGCCTGGGCGAGCAGGGGCTACCTGCGCGCCTACGAGTCCACGCAGCTGCGGCACGTCGAGCGCATCGGCGCGCTGGCACTGCTGGACGACGACGAGGCCTGGCGGCACCCCCTGATCGCTGACCTCTGGCCGGCCGGCCTGCGGGGACGCTGGACCGCACTCGTGGCCGACCGCGACCGCCTGCACCGGATCATGACCGCGCTGCCACGCACCCTGTGCCACCTCGACGTCTGGGCGGCGAACGTCGTCGCGAACGACCACATCGCCCTGGTGGACTGGGCCTTCGCCGGCGACGGCGCGATCGGCGAGGACATCGGCAACGCCATCCCCGACGCCTGCTTCGACCTCTTCTACCCCGCCGACCAGGTCCGAGACCTCGACACGGTCATGACCACGTCGTACCTCGAAGGCCTCGCCACAGCGGGCTGCGACGTCGAACCGTCCCTCGTGCGCCTCGGCATCACCGCCTCCTGCGTCAAGTACACCTGGCTCCTCCCCCTGCTCCTCCACCGCGCGGCCGACCCCGAGCACAAGGCTTACTTCCAGACCGTCGACCCCGAGCCCCGCTACCGAGCCACCGGCCAGGTCTTCGCCCTGCTCACCGACTGGCACGCCGAAACCCAAACCCTGTAACCCCGTACGTTCGTCGGGCCCTTGCGACCCGGCGTGTCGTCGTTCATCGGGCCCTTCGGACCATGGCTAGAGCGGCTTACCCG
>DASXRB010001049.1:0-1976 GCA_036506875.1 Kribbellaceae bacterium
TGGGGTCACGACTACACCGAGACGAACGCGTGGAACATGGCATTCTCGGTGCCGCAGGACGGGGCCGGGCTGGCTGCCTTGTACGGCGGCCGGGACGGGTTGGCGAAGAAGCTGGACGAGTTCTTCAGTACGCCGGAGGACGCGACCCACGTCGGCGGGTACGGCGGCACGATCCACGAGATGCTCGAGGCGCGTGACGTCCGGATGGGGATGTATGGGCACAGCAACCAGCCGTCGCACCACCTGACCTACATGTACGACTTCGCCGGGCAACCGTGGAAGACGCAGGAGAAGGTGCGTGAGGTGCTGCGCCGGCTGTACCTCGGCTCGGAGATCGGTCAGGGCTACTGCGGCGACGAGGACAACGGCGAGATGTCGGCGTGGTACATCTTCAGCGCGCTCGGCTTCTACCCGCTGCAGGTCGGCAGCCCGTCGTACGCCGTCGGGTCGCCACTGTTCACCAAGGCCACGGTCCACCTGGAGAACGGCCGCGACCTCGTCGTGAACGCCCCGCGCAACAGCCCTGAGAACGTCTATGTCGGCGGCCTCACGGTCAACGGCGAGGAGTGGACGAAGACCTATCTCCCGCACGACCTGCTCGCCAAGGGCGGAGTGCTCGACTTCGAGATGACCGACAAGCCGACCTCGTGGGGCACCGACCCGTCGTCCGCGCCGCCGTCGCTGACCAAGCGCGGCGAACGGCCGGCGGCGTGGCACGACTCCACGAGCGACGCCGGCGCGGTCACGTCGAGCGGCGACGGCGACGTGGCCTCACTGGTCGACAACGACTCCACGACGGCGGTGTCACTGGCCGGTACGACGCCGGCGGTGCTGGTCTCGCTCACCGAGGCGCGCCCGGTGGCGATGTACACCCTCACCAGCGCGGCCGCATCGACGTCACCTCGCTCGTGGACCCTGCAGGGCTCGAACGACGGCGCGACGTGGACCACGCTCGACCGTCGTACCGGCCAGTCCTGGGCCTTCGACCACTACACGAGGTCGTTCTCGGTCCCGCACCCCAAGGCGTTCACGTCGTACCGCCTGGTCTTCGACGCACCCGTCACCCTGGCCGAGCTCGAGCTCCTCGGCACCCTGACAGGACCCGAACCGGCCCCGCACCCCAGCGCCAAGGCGCTGTCCGCCCGCCCGACAACCCAACCCAGCCAACCCATAGACCGCAACTACGGCTGACCCTCCTCCGCTCATCGGGCCCTTCTGACCCGGCGTGTCGTCACTCATCGGGCCGTTGTGACCACGTCGATCGGAAGGGCCCGGTGAGCGTACGCCGTCACGTGTCGTAGAGGCGTCGCACCGAGGCGGCCTGCCCGCCGGTGGACCCCTCTTCCTGCTCCCTCGACGTGCGCCGGCCTGACCTCTTGCCTGGAGTATTGGTAAGTGCTAACTTACCGTTCGTGGCGACTTACCAATTGGCACTCGATGCGCTCGGGGACCCGACGCGGCGGCGGGTGTTCGAGGGCCTCGCCGGTGGGGCGCGGTCGGTCGGTGACCTCGCCGGTGACCTGCCGGTGAGCCGGCCGGCGGTGTCGCAGCACCTGAAGGTCCTCAAGGACGCCGGGCTCGTGGTCGTCCGACCGCGGGGCACCCAGCGGCTCTACCAGCTCAACCCGCGAGGGGTGGCTGCAGTGCGCGACTACTTCGACCAGTTCTGGACACGAGCGCTCGCGGCCTTCGCCGATGCCGTCGAAGAGACCGCCGACGAGATGGAGGAGTGATGACCGTTCAAGCCGAGAGCACGTCAGTGCGCAAGGACATCGTGGTGAAAGCCTCACCCGAGCGCGCTTTCACCGTGTTCACCGAGAAGATGTCGACCTGGTGGCCCGAGGATCACCACGTGCTGCGGGGCGACGGGATCGAGATGCGGATCGAGCCGGTCGAGGGCGGCCGGATGTACGACGTGAACGCCGCCGGCGAGGAGTGCACGTGGGGCCGGGTGCTGACCTGGGAGCCGCCGCACA
>DASXRB010001050.1:0-7401 GCA_036506875.1 Kribbellaceae bacterium
AGCTGGTCGCCGCCGCCCGTGCGGAGGCCGGCCGGGACGCCGTGCCCGACGCGACCAGTACCGGACTGCCCGGCGCGCGCGGCGCGGAGGTCGGCGGCATCCACGTGCACGGGGTGCGGCTGCGCGGGCTGGTGGCGCACCAGGAGGTGCTGTTCGGCGACGTCGGCGAGACGCTGACGATCCGGCACGACTCCCTGCATCGCGAGTCGTTCATGGCCGGCGTCCTGCTCGGCGTCCGCCGCGTCGGCAGCGCACCTGGCCTCACGGTAGGCCTCGAGCACTTCCTCGGCCTGTGACGCAAACCGTCGGGCAGGTCGTGGTGGGACGGTCGTGACCGCCAAGCGCGTCGCGGTCGTGCTGGCCGGCGTGTTCGCCGCGTACGCGGCGCTGGTCGGCTGGCGCGGCGTCCTGCTGATCGCTCACGGCGGCGTCGTACCGGTCCTGCTCGGCCTCGCCGTGCTGGTGTTGCCGCTGCTCGGCCTGTACGTCGTGTGGCGCGAGCTGCGCTTCGGCCTGGACACCCAGACGCTGGCGCGCGAGCTCGAGGCATCCGGCGAGCTCCCGGTGGACGACCTGCCCCGGCGTCCGTCGGGCCGCCCGGAACGCGCCGCCGCCGACGCGGCCTTCGAGCACCGCAAGGCCGCCGTCGAAGCGGATCCGGACGACTGGAAGGCCTGGTTCGCCCTCGCCACCGCCTACGACGCGGCCGGCGACCGCCGCCGGGCCCGCGAAGCCATGCGCACCGCCATCCACCACCACGGCTGACCCGGCTCAGAGCGTGAGCCGCAGCAGCGCGGTCGTCGCCGCGGCCGCGAAGACCACCACGAGGAACGGCGCCCGCAGCAGCAGCGCCGTCACCGCGACCGCCAGCCCGGCCAGTCGCGCGTCGACGGTCAGAGCCCGGCCGCTGCCGAACGTCTGCACGCCGACCAGCGCCGCGAGCAGCGCCACCGGCAGCAGCGCGGCGATCCGTCGTACGACGGGCTTCTCGAGCACACCGTGCGGGATCGACAACCCGAGCAGCTTCAGCAGGTAGCACCCGGCCCCGGCCGCGAGCACCGCCACCCACAGCCGGCTCACTCGTGCCACCTGAACAACCCGGCCAGCACCGCCGCCAGGCCCGCGACCATCACCGGCACCCCCGCGGGCACGAGCGGTACGACGCCCACCGCGAGCGCCGCCGCGGCGACCGCCACGACCCGTGGCGTCGTACCGTGCAGCCGCGGCCACAGCAGCGCCAGGAACGCCGCCGACGACGCGGCGTCGAGCCCGTACGCCTTGGGGTCACCGAGCTGCGCGCCGGCCAGCGCGCCGATCAGCGTGGTCAGGTTCCAGAGCACGAACAGGATGCCGCCGCCGTACCAGAACCCGGCCCTGCCCAGCTCCGGGTCGTCGTGCGCGACCGCCTGCGCGGTGGACTCGTCGATCACCAGGTGTGCCCCGCCGACCCGGCGCCACCCGAACAGCCGCAGCAGCGACGCCAGCCGCAGCCCGTAGAAGGCGTTCCGTGCTCCGAGCAGCCAGGCCGTCGCGACCCCGGAGGCCACCGACCCGCCGCTGCCGAGGATGCCGACCAGCGCGAACTGCGAAGCCCCGGTGAACATCAGCAGCGACATCGCGCACGCCTGCCACACGTCGAACCCGTTGCTCGTCGCCAGCGCCCCGAACGACACCCCGTACGCCGCCGTCGCGACCGCAACCCCGATGGCCGTCCGCCGGACGTCCGCGACCGTACGACGGGCGGCGTCAGGCTGGTCGGGCACCGGACCGGCTATTCGTCGGTACTGCGGGGGTCGGTGTGCAGGCGGACCTGCTTCACGCGGACCGTTCCGTCGCCGTACAGGTCGAGTTCCCGGTGCGCGCCGTCGGGCGCCCAGCCGGACTCGGTCAGGAACGTGCGCAGCGTGTCGTCGGTGGCGTTCAGCCAGATCGTGGCCCGGGTGAACCCGTCGGCCCTGAGCGTGTCCGCGACCGCGTGCAGCAGGCGGGAGCCGTGACCGGCGCGGGTCGCCTCGGGGTGCACGCAGAACTCAGCGACCAGGGCGTCGGTGCCCGGGTCGGCGTCCGGGTCGTCCGAGACGGTGGTCGCCGCGAAGGCCACGACCCGCTCGTGGTCGAGCGCGACCAGGACCCGGTTGCGGGCCTGGCCGGGGGACAGCAGCGCCATCCGCCAGGTCTCGGCGAACTGCGCCGCGTCGAGCTGGGCGAGCACCTCGGTCGGCAACAACCCGTCGTACAAAACCCGCCAGGCCGCGACCTGCACCGCGCCGATCGCGTCCGCCTCCGCCGGCAGGGCCAGCCGAACGTGAGTCTCCGCCGTCGTCATACCCTCGATCCTTTCATCCCACGACCGCCCTCCATCGACCTCCTCCGTGTTACCCCGCCCCGCCGCTGCCGGCGCGATCTTGGGGAAAGAAACGGTCTGCCGGCGGTACGGAGTTTGCCCGACGACCGGCCGGACGCACGGGCTCGAGGCTGCCCGCGCCCGGGGCGGTGGTCACAAGGGACCGACGAGTGGCGACACGCCGGGGCGCAAGGGCCCGATGATCGGTAGGAATCGGGCGTGTGACAGGTTTGGTCGGAAAGTTCGCTTGGGTGTCACATGTGAGCTAGGGTAGGCGGCATGGGCGAGGATGTCTTCCAGGCGACGATCGACGCGGACGGGCGGATCGAGCCGCGTGACGCGATGCCGGACGCGTACCGCAAGACGCTGGTCCGGCAGATCGCGCAGCACGCGCACTCCGAGATCATCGGCATGCAGCCGGAGGGCAACTGGATCACGCGGGCGCCGTCGCTGCGCCGCAAGGCGATCCTGATGGCCAAGGTGCAGGACGAGGCCGGCCACGGGCTCTACCTGTACGCCGCCGCCGAGACGCTCGGCGTGGACCGCGCGGAGCTGCTCGACCTGCTGCACAGCGGCCGGCAGAAGTACTCGTCGATCTTCAACTACCCGACGCTGACCTGGGCCGACATCGGTGCGATCGGCTGGCTGGTCGACGGCGCCGCGATCGTCAACCAGGTCCCGCTGTGCCGCTGCTCGTACGGCCCCTACGCCCGCGCGATGGTGCGGATCTGCAAGGAGGAGTCCTTCCACCAGCGGCAGGGCTTCGAGATCCTGCACCACCTGTGCAACGGCACCGGCGCGCAGAAGGCGATGGCGCAGGACGCGCTGGACCGCTGGTGGTGGCCGAGCCTGATGATGTTCGGCCCTCCGGACGCGGAGTCGACGCACTCGGCGCAGTCGATGGCGTGGGGGATCAAGCGGCACAGCAACGACGAGCTGCGGCAGCGGTTCGTGGACATGACCGTGCCGCAGGCCGAGGTGCTCGGCCTGCGCATCCCCGACGACGGGCTGCGGTACGACGAGGCGTCCGGGCACTGGCGGTTCACCGATCCCGACTTCACCGAGCTGTACGAGGTCGTCAAGGGCAACGGCCCCTGCAACGCCGAGCGGCTGGCGAACCGGGTCGCGGCGCACGAGAACGGCGCCTGGGTGCGCGAGGCCGCCGCCGCCTACGCCGCGAAGCAGGCGGCACGAGAGGAGACCGCGGCGTGAGCTCGACCGAGAAGGACTGGCCGCTGTGGGAGGTGTTCGTGCGGTCCCGGCGGGGCCTGTCGCACGGCCACGTCGGCAGCCTGCACGCACCGGACGCCACGATGGCGCTGCGCAACGCCCGGGACCTCTACACCCGGCGTCAGGAGGGCGTGTCGATCTGGGTGGTGCCGGCCTCGGCGATCACCGCGTCGAGCCCGGACGAGAAGGACGAGTTCTTCGACCCGGCCGGTGACAAGATCTACCGGCACCCGACGTTCTACGAGATCCCCGAGGGTGTCGAGCACCTGTGAGCACCGACCTGTTCCGTTACGCCCTGCGGCTCGGTGACGACGCGCTCGTCGCCGCGCAGCGGATGGGCGAGTGGATCGCCGCCGCGCCCCAGCTCGAGGAGGACGTTGCCCTCGGCAACATCGGCCTCGACCAGCTCGGCCAGGCCCGCTCGCTGCTGTCGTACGCCGCCGAGATCGCAGCGGGCCGCGGCCTCCCTTACAGGTCAGAGGACGACCTGGCGTACTTCCGCGACGAGCGCGAGTTCACCAACCTGCTGATCTGCGAGCGCCCGAACGGCGACTTCGCGGTCACGATCGCCCGGCTGCTCTACTTCGCCACCTACCAGCACCTGCTGTACGACGCCCTGCGGTCGTCCGCGGACGCGACGCTGTCCGGAGTGGCGGGCAAGGCCGTCAAGGAGGTCGCGTACCACGTCGACCACGCCACCCAGTGGGTGCTCCGGCTCGGCGACGGCACCGAGGTCAGCCACGCGAAGATGCAGGCCGGCCTGGACGCGATGTGGCCCTACACCGCCGAGATGCTCGCCTCCGACGACCTCGTACGACGCCTCGCCGCGGCCGGCGTAGCGGTGGACCCGGCGTCGTTCGCCGACGAGTGGCACGCCCGGGTCGGCGAGGTGATCGACGCGTCGACGTGCACGCGCCCCGAGGCCGGGGGGAGTCAGGGGTACCAGCACTCGGGCGGCCGCGACGGCCGGCACACCGAGGCGATGGGCTACCTGCTCGCCGAGCTGCAGCACGTGGCCCGGTCCCACCCCGGAGCCACGTGGTGATCGCGCGGTGGTGAGCGGGATGACGACGCAGGCGGCGGAGTGGATCCGGGACCGGGTCGGGCAGGTGGCCGACCCGGAGGTGCCGGTGCTCACGATCGAGGACCTCGGCGTGCTGCGTGACGTCCGCGTCGACGACGAGGGCCGGGTCGTCGTCGTGGTGACCCCGACGTACTCCGGCTGCCCGGCGATGGACCTGATCCGGACCCGGATCAGCGAGACGCTGGACGACCTCGGCGTCACGTCGTACCAGGTGGAGACGGTGCTGGCGCCGGCCTGGACGACGGGCTGGATGAGCGAGGACGGGCGCCGCAAGCTGACCGAGTACGGGATCGCGCCGCCGACCGGGAAGCGCGCCGCCGGTGGTCCGGTGGACGTGACGCTGAGCGTGCGGCGGCCGGTGACCTGCCCGCGGTGCGGGTCGGCGGACACCACCGAGCTGAGCCGGTTCGCGTCGACCGCGTGCAAGTCGCTGTGGCGCTGCAACGCGTGTAGTGAGCCGTTCGATCACTTCAAGGACATCTGACAGGACCATGTGATGACGACAACGGCCAGACGCAGACATGCGGTATTCCACCCGCTGACCGTCAAGGCGATCGAGCCGCTGACCGACGACTCGGTCGCGATCACGTTCGACGTGCCGGACGAGCTGCGCGACGAGTACGACTACGAGGCCGGGCAGCACCTCAACCTGCGCACGCCGGGCGCGGGGGACGACCAGCGGCGCAGCTACTCGATCTGCTCGCCGGCCGGGTCCGGGGTGCTGCGGATCGCGGTGAAGCGGCTCCCGGGCGGGCACTTCTCGTCGTACGCCGCCAACGGGCTGAAGGTCGGCGACAGCGTCGACGTGATGACCCCGCTCGGGCGGTTCAACACCCCGCTGGACCCGGCGAACGCCAAGCACTACGCGTTCGTCGCCGCGGGCAGCGGGATCACGCCGGTGCTGTCGCTGGTCGCGACGATCCTGCAGGTGGAGCGGGACAGCCGGGTGACACTGCTGTACGGCAACCGCACCGCCGGGACCGTGATGTTCGCCGACGAGCTCGCCGACCTCAAGAACGTGTACCCCGAGCGGTTCCACCTGGTGCACGTGCTGTCCCGGGAGTCGACCGAGGTCGAGCTGTTCAACGGCCGGATCGACCCCGACCGCTTGGGCCGGATGCTCGACACGATCCTGCCGGCCGGGACGGTGGACGAGTGGTTCCTGTGCGGGCCGTACGCGATGGTGGTCGGCGCGCGCGAGCTGCTGCAGAAGCGCGGCGTCGAGACCGCGCGGATCCACGTCGAGCTGTTCCACGTGGGTGACGTGGCGCCGGTGGCGCCGGCCGAGGAGCCGGCGGTGGACGAGAACGCGGCCGAGGTGACCGTGATCCTCGACGGCCGCCGGTCCACGTTCCCGCTCACCGAGCACGGCCGCGCGGTGCTCGACGCGACCCTGGCGGTCCGCTCGGACGCCCCGTTCGCCTGCAAGGGCGGCGTATGCGGAACCTGCCGCGCCAAGCTCCTCGAGGGCACCGTCCGGATGGACACCAACTGGGCCCTCGAGCCCGACGAGGTCCGCAACGGCTACGTCCTGACCTGCCAGTCCCACCCGACCAGCCCCAAGGTCGTCCTCGACTACGACGCCTGACAAGCGACCTCGGCCGGTGCCGCTCGTCAGGAGCGGCGGGTGACGTGCATCTCCTGTTCGAGGCGCCAGGTGGTGCCGCCGTCGTCGGAGATCTCGCCGCGCCAGAGGAAGCTGTCGGGCGTGATGTCGTTGAAGGACCAGCGGATCGGGCGGCCGTCGGCCTGGGTGCCGGTCTGGACGATGCGGTCGCCCTCGGCGCGGCCGATCAGTGAGCAGTACGACGCCCAGGTGGGCGCGAGCCACTCGATCCGCCAGGCGTCGATGCCGGCGTCGTACGAGCGGACCGTGGTGCCGAAGCCGCGCTCGGGCGAGCCCCACAGGTCCTGGACGGCGCGGCCGCCGAGGATCCAGCCGAAGTGAACCTCGCCGCGCGAGTCGAACCACTCGCCGGTCTTCTCGTCGTACTGGTGGTTCGCGATGTCCCAGGAGCCGATGAACCGGCCGTACAGGTCGTGACCGATCAGGTCCGGGTGCGGGCCGTCGGCGGGAAGGATGTCGATGATCGGGTTGTCCATGACGACCAGTCTCGGCGCGGGCGCGCGGCCGGTCTTGAACGATCTTGCGGTGCCGCGAACTTGTCGGTGCCGGGTCGTAGCGTGGGCTCGTGCTGACATCCGAGCCGCTGGTGTCCGGGGCCGGTGTGGCGGTGGCGACGGTGCGCTGCCGGCACGCGGGTCCGGCCTGGTCGGAGCCGGAGGTGGTGGGGAACTTCGGGCTGGTGCTGGTGCGGTCCGGGGTGTTCCGGCTGGAGGTGGACGGCGCCGAGCAGGTGGCCGACGTGTGCGCGGGGTACGTGCAGCGGCCCGGCGCGGAGCAGCGGGTGGCGCACCCGGCGGGGGACGACGTGTGTACGGCGTTCGCGGTGTCGGCCGAGGCGCTGGCCGGGATCGCCGGCGGGGCGGAGCCGGCCGGGCCGGTGCTGACGAGCCCGCAGACCGATCTGGCGCACCGGATGCTGGTCGCGCGGGCGGCGGCCGGCGCGGACGCCGGAGAGCTGGCGGAACGGGCGCACGTGATCGCCGGGACGGTGCTGGCTGAGCTGGCGCCGGCCGGGGTGGCCGCCGGGTTCCCGGGCCGGCGGCGGGCGAGCCTGGTCGCGGACGACCTGCGCGAGGCGGTCGCCACGGACCCGTCGGCCGACCTGGGGGAGCTGGC